>NZ_JBEYYW010000019.1:0-171912 GCF_040645695.1 Streptomyces sp. NPDC046712
AAGGAACCTCGCCATCCGAAGATGGACGGGGTATCAACTAATCTGGCGTTGATTTTTGGCACGCTGTTGAGTTCTCAAGGAACGGACGCTTCCTTCGTACTCACCCTCTCGGGCTTTCCTCCGGGCTTTTCCCTTCGGTCTTTCGTGTTTCCAACCTTACCAGATCCTTTTCCGTTCCGTTTCCGGTTCGGATTTTGTTTCCGGTGGCCGGTTGGCGGCCTTGCCTTTCGGCGTGGTCACTACTTTAGCCGAATTCCCCGGCGACTCATAATCGAGCCATTCGGACTGAATTTCGGCATGCCGAAATCCGCACCCGTTGGGGTTCGTCGTAGGTAGTGGATGGCCGCTCCGGGGTGCTTGAAGAAGCATGTCCCGTTTCAAGCGGCTCGCCTACGTTAGGCGTCCGCAGCACCCGAGTCAAGTCGGGTCAAGAGGCCCTCTTGCGTGGCACATGGGCGCGGTAGGGGCTCACCGTCGGGTCGGCGTCGATCCAGAAGCGCCAGGGGTGCGGCGCTCCCTCGCCGCCCACCCCCGTGCGCGGGCCGCTGCGTACCTGGTCGGCCGGGGGTGGGGTGCCTGTAAGGAGGGACAGCGGGGAGTCCGGGCCGGCGCATGTGTCGGTGCCGTTCAGTGAGAGGGTCACGTCGAGGGCCGTGGCCAGGCGGGCCGGTCCCTTGGCCAGTTCTCTGTCGTATCGGGCCGAGAGTCGACGGGTACGTGCCTGTTCCGCGCCCACCAGGATCTGCCCTGCCCGCAGCAGGACTCCGCTCGCGTGCCCCTCCTCGCCGCACACCAGGTTGAGGCAGTGCCACATGCCGTAGGTGAAGTAGACGTACGCGTGTCCGGGCGGACCGAACATGACGGCGTTGCGGGCGGTGCGGCCGCGGAAGGCGTGGGAGCCGGGGTCGATCGCGCCGGCGTACGCCTCCACCTCGGTGAGGCGGAGTTCGATGCGGCCGGCCTTCGACGTCCGTACGAGCGTGCGGCCGAGCAGATCGGGGGCGACCTCCAGGACGGGGCGGTCGAAGAAGTCCCGCGGGAGCGGCGTACGGTCGGGGCTCTCGCTCATGGCGTACGAGCGTACTGGGGAACCGGGTACGGTCCTCGCGCGTATGTAGGGGTCAGGACCAAGAAGGAGTTGTTCATGGGGTTCAAGAAGCTGCTCGCGAGCCTGGGTGCCGGTGGCGCGTCCGTCGAGACGGTGCTCACCGAGGAGAACGTCGTTCCGGGCGGTGTCGTCCAGGGTGAGGTGCGGATCCAGGGCGGTTCGGTCGACCAGCAGATCGAGGGGCTGTCCGTAGGACTGCAGGCGCGGGTCGAGGTCGAGGGTGCGGACCAGGAGACCAAGCAGGACATCGAGTTCGTCAAGGTCCGGCTCGGCGGCGCCTTCACCGTCCAGGCCGGTGCGGTGCACGTCGTGCCGTTCGGTCTCGAGATTCCCTGGGAGACGCCGGTCACCGCCATCGCGGGACAGAAGCTGCACGGGATGAACATCGGTGTGACCACCGAGCTGGAGATCGCCCGTGCGGTGGACTCCGGCGACCTGGACCCGATCAATGTCCACCCGCTGCCGGCGCAGCAGGCGATCCTGGACGCCTTCATCCAGCTGGGCTTCCGTTTCAAGAGCGCGGACATGGAGCGGGGGCACATCCGCGGGACCCGCCAGAAGCTGCCGTTCTACCAGGAGATCGAGTTCTTCCCGCCGCAGCAGTACCGCGGCCTGAACCAGGTCGAGATCAGCTTCGTCGCGGACGACCGCGAGATGGACGTCGTCCTGGAGATGGACAAGAAGCCGGGGCTGTTCAGCGAGGGCAGCGACTCGTTCCGTGCCTTCAAGGTGGGTCTGCAGGACTTCCACACGACCGACTGGGCCGCGTACGTCAACCAGTGGCTGGCCGACGTCGGCGGTAAGCGCAACTGGCTCTAGGCTCGCCCCCGTACATCAGGTCATCGGGTCAGCGATACGGAGGTACGGACGTGGCCGAGGGCAAGAGGGCGCCGCTCCCTCACGACTTCCATCCGCCGGTGCCGGCGTTCACCGTGGTGAGCGACGACATCGTGCCGGGTGGTGTGCTGAAGGACGCGCAGGTGTACGCGGCGGGGAACACCTCGCCCCAGCTGAGCTGGGAGGGGTTCCCGGCGGAGACGAAGAGCTTCGCCGTCACCTGCTTCGACCCGGACGCTCCGACGGGCAGTGGGTTCTGGCACTGGGTGCTGTTCGACATCCCGGTGTCGGTGACCACGCTGCCGGCGGGCGCGGGCACGGGGTCGTTCGAGGGGCTGCCGGCCGGTGCCGTGCACGTCCGTAACGACTACGGGTCCAGTGACTTCGGCGGTGCGGCTCCCCCGGCCGGGGAGAACCACCGCTATGTCTTCACCGTGTACGCGGTGGACACGGAGGAGCTCGGGCCGGGTGCCGATGCGTCGCCGGCGGCCGTGGGATTCAATCTGCGGTTCCACACGCTGGGGCGCGCGCAGCTGGTCGCCGAGTACACGGCTCCCGAGCACAGCTGAGCGTTCGTTTGTTGTTTGCCCGCTTCTGGTCTTGGAGAGATCAGAAGCGGGCATCTTTCGTTGCGCACGATATTGCGTTGTCCAACCCGGCGCGCCCGGCCAGAGTTGATCCCAGCCCGGAGCCCTGCCATGGGGCTGGGCCGGCACACGGGAGGTGGGCACAATGCGGGACACGCTGGTACTGAACGCGAGCTTCGAGCCGCTTTCGACGGTCACACTCAACCGTGCGGTGGTGCTTGTCCTGCAGGACAAGGCCGTCGTGGAGCAGGAACATCCCGATCTCCGTATGCGTGCCGCCGCCGTGGACATACCGGTGCCCCGGGTGATCAGGCTCTGCCGCTACGTACGGGTGCCGTTCCGAAGACAGGCTCCGTGGTCGAGGCGGGGGGTGCTGGTCCGGGACCAGCACCGGTGCGCGTACTGCGGGAGGCGCGCGACGACCGTGGACCATGTGGTGCCGCGGGCGCAGGGTGGTGGGGACAGCTGGCTGAACACGGTGGCGTCCTGCGCCGAGGACAATCACCGCAAAGCGGACCGGACTCCGGAGCAGGCGGGGATGCCGCTGCTTCACGAGCCGTTCGTGCCGACGCCGGCGGACGCGATGCTCCTTGCGCTGCGGGCCGGTGAGCGGTCCGAGTTGCCGGAGTGGCTGGCCAATTCGGCGGCGTGATCCTGGGATTCCGTACGGCACGGGCCCGCTTCCCTCTTCGGGGAGCGGGCCCTCGGCGTTCAGCGGAGCAGCAGCTGCACGATGGCGACGGTGCCGACGGCGACGATGAAGCCCCGCAGGACGGGCGGTGGGAGGCGGCGGCCGACCTTGGCGCCGATCTGGCCGCCGATGGCCGAGCCGACGGCGATGAGCAGGACGGCGGTCCAGTCGAAGTCGGCGACAAAGAGGAAGAACAGCGCGGCGATGCTGTTCACGATCGCGGCGAGGACGTTCTTGACGGCGTTGAGGCGCTGGAGGGTGTCGGCGAGGAGCATGCCCATGAGGGAGAGGTAGATGATCCCCTGGGCGGCGGTGAAGTAGCCGCCGTACACGCTGGCGAGGAGCAGGCCGGTCAGCAGCAGCGGGCCGCCGTCCGGGTCTGCGGGGTGGCCGTCGCGTTCGCGGCGGGCCTGTACGGCCTTGGAGATCCGGGGCTGGAGGACGACCAGGACCAGTGCGAGGGCGACGAGGACGGGGACGATGGTCTCGAACGCCCGGGCCGGGAGCATCAACAGCAGTACGGCTCCGGCGAGTCCGCCGATCGCGGCGACGGTGCCGAGGCGCAGGATGCGGCGGCGTTGGCCCTTGAGTTCCTCGCGGTAGCCGATTGCTCCGCTGATGGAGCCGGGGATGAGGCCGAGGGCGTTGGAGACGGTGGCCGTGACCGGGGGCAGTCCGGTGAGGAGGAGGACGGGGAACGTGATCAGCGTTCCCGATCCGACGATGGTGTTGATGGTGCCGGCTCCGACGCCGGCCGCGAAGACCGCCAGTACTTCCCAGATGGACAACGCCATCTCCTTACAGGATCAGTGGCTCGCCTCCCCGCCCTGACGTCCGTCGGGGTCGAGGGGCTCGCACCGATCATGCACGACTGGATGTACGTGTCAGTCGACCGGGGGCGCCTCGCGGCGCTCGGTCTCGGCGCCCGTACGGCTGCCGGGCACCGCGCCGGTGTTGAAGCCGGGGGTTCCGCCGCCGAGGTTGCCGAAGGCGCCGGAGAGGCCCTTGAGCGCGTCGCCGATCTCGCTGGGCACGATCCAGAGCTTGTTGGCATCGCCCTCGGCGATCTTCGGGAGCATCTGGAGGTACTGGTACGAGAGGAGCTTCTGGTCCGGGTCTCCGGCGTGGATGGCCTCGAAGACGGTGCGTACGGCCTGGGCTTCGCCCTCGGCACGCAGGGCGGCGGCCTTGGCCTCACCCTCGGCGCGGAGGATCGCCGACTGCTTCTCGCCCTCGGCGGTCAGGATCTGGGACTGCCGGATGCCCTCAGCGGTGAGGATCGCGGCGCGCTTGTCGCGGTCGGCGCGCATCTGCTTCTCCATCGAGTCCTGGATGGAGGTCGGCGGCTCGATCGCCTTGAGCTCGACGCGGTTGACGCGGATGCCCCACTTGCCGGTGGCCTCGTCGAGGACGCCGCGCAGGGCCGCGTTGATCTCCTCGCGGGAGGTGAGGGTCCGCTCCAGGTCCATGCCGCCGATGATGTTGCGCAGGGTGGTGACGGTGAGCTGCTCGATGGCCTGGATGTAGCTGGCGACCTCGTAGGTCGCGGCCCGGGCGTCGGTCACCTGGTAGTAGATGACGGTGTCGATGTTGACGACCAGGTTGTCCTGGGTGATCACCGGCTGGGGCGGGAACGGGACGACCTGTTCACGGAGGTCGATCCGGTTGCGGATCGAGTCGATGAACGGGACGACGATGTTCAGGCCCGCGTTGAGCGTGCGGGTGTAGCGGCCGAACCGCTCCACGATCGCCGCGCTCGCCTGCGGGATGACCTGGATCGTCTTGATCAGGGCGATGAAGACAAGCACCACCAGAATGATCAGGACGATGATGACTGCTGACATCGTGTTTCCCCGTGCCCTTCGCTACCGGTTGACTGCCGGGTTGATTTCGATGATCGAGTTTCCCAGACGGCACGCCGTCGTGTGGGGGGTTCGGGGGGTTCGGTCACATGACCACGGCGGTCGCCCCGTCGATCTCGACGACGTCGACCTGTTCGCCCGGTTCGAAGGCCTGTCCGTTGTCGAGCGTGCGGGCGGACCAGATCTCGCCGGCGAGCTTGATGCGGCCGCCGCTGCCGTCGACCCGTTCCAGGACGACGGCTTGACGGCCTTTCAGCGCGTCGATGCCGCTGGCGTGCTGGGGCGGGCCGTTGCGGTGGCGGGCCGCGATGGGGCGGACCACCGCGAGGAGCGCGACGGAGACGACGACGAACACGACCACCTGCGCGACGATGCCGAAGCCGAGACCTGCGGTCACGGCTCCGGCGAGCGCACCGACGGCGAACATACCGAATTCGGGCATCGCGGTCAGCACCAGCGGAATGCCGAGACCTACCGCGCCTATCAGCCACCAGACCCACGCGTCGATGTCCACATGGTCATGGTAGGGCGGTGGGGTGGCTCCGGGACAGGGCGCAGTGCTGTGCGGTCACGGCGCCCGGCGCGTCACTTGAGCGGGAGGCCCTGGGCGGTGTAGCGGTCGCCGACGTGCTCGACGACGAGCGGCAGGCCGAAGCAGAGGGACAGGTTGCGGGAGGTCAGCTCGGTCTCCATCGGGCCGGCCGCGAGCACCTTGCCCTGACGGATCATCAGGACATGGGTGAAGCCCGGGGCGATCTCCTCGACATGGTGGGTGACCATGACCATGGAGGGGGCGTACGGGTCGCGGGCGAGGCGGCCCAGGCGGCGGACGAGGTCCTCGCGGCCGCCGAGGTCGAGTCCGGCGGCGGGCTCGTCGAGGAGGAGGAGCTCGGGGTCGGTCATCATCGCGCGGGCGATCAGGGTGCGCTTGCGCTCGCCCTCGGAGAGGGTGCCGAACTTGCGGTCCAGGTACTCGGTCATGCCGAGGCGGTCGAGGAAGGCGCGGGCGCGCTCCTCGTCGACGGCGTCGTAGTCCTCGTGCCAGGTGGCGGTCATGCCGTACGCGGCGGTGAGGACGGTCTGCAGGACGGTCTGCTTCTTGGGGAGCTTCTCCGCCATGGCGATGCCGGCCATACCGATGCGGGGGCGGAGGTCGAAGACGTCGGTGCCGACGCCGCCGAGCTGCTCGCCGAGGACCGTGGCGGTGCCGGTCGACGGGAAGAGGTAGCTGGAGGCGATGTTGAGGAGGGTGGTCTTGCCGGCGCCGTTGGGGCCGAGGATGACCCAGCGCTCGCCCTCCTTGACCGACCAGGAGACATCGTCCACCAGAGCCCGTCCGTCGCGGACCACGGATACGTCCACCAGCTCCAGTACATCGCTCATGAGCGCGTTGTCTCCCCTTGCGGTCGAGTCGAGTCGTCGCCGTGCGCCTGTGGGCGCGGCGTCCAGGGAAAACCTACGCCACTGTCGGAGCGGGCCGGTCGTTAGGTCCGGTAGTTCCCTGCTGCGGTGCGGGGAGTCCCTAATCTTGGGGGCATGCTTTCGGAACCACGCTCAGGACGCCTGGCCGCTTGGGGCAATGCCCTGTTGGCCGGATCGGTATCGCCGGACGACGCGGCGCTGGCCATTGTCGGGGACGACGCGGTGCACCGCGTGGAGGGGCTGCCGGGTGAGGCGGGGCAGGTCGGCCTGACCCTGGCGCTCGGCCGGCTGCGGCGGCTCGGGGTGTCCGGGTGGCGGGTGGCGCTGCCTGCGCCGGGGCATCCGCTGGGGCTGAGCGGGCCGCCGGACTTCAACGCGAGGGCGCTGGAGGCGGAGGAGGCGGTGGTCGGTTTCGGCGCTCCGTACGGTCTGGTGCCGGAGGTCAGGGAGGCGGGTCCGGCGGGTGACGTGCACGTGGAGGTGGTCTGGCACTGCCTGACGGTGCGGGAGGCCCCGCCCGCGGACGTGCCGTCGCTCGGCGAGGCGGAGCGGGAGCTGGCGGAGGCGCTGCGCGAGGCGACGGCCGTGCTGACGAAGCTGGACGTCGCGGCGTCGGGCCCGGTGGCGGACGCGGCCCGTGACGCGTACCGGGCGCGAGCGGAGGCGGGCCGCGAGGTCCTGGCCCCGGGCTATCCGGCACGTGCGGTACGGGTACTGGAACTGGCCCAGCGGGTGGGCCTGCTGATCGACCTGGCCTACGACCACGGCCACGGCGGCGCGGTCAGCGCCTCGGAGATGGCGGCGCGGGGGGCGGCGTTGCGGCCGGTGGAGCGGGTGGCCAGGCGGGCACAGGTGGCGGCCTACAACGCGTACGTGGAGGAGCGCGAGCGGGAACGCTGACCGTGCGACGCCCCCCACCGGCGGACGGAGTCCGACGCAGCGATCCGAAGCCCGAGAGGCGCCCCGGCGCCGAACGGTGCGAGGAACGCGTCAGGAAGGCGGGGCTGGCGGCGCGGGGGGCGGCGTTGCGGCCGGTGGAGCGGGTGGCCAGGCGGGCACAGGTGGCGGCCTACAACGCGTACGTGGAGGAGCGCGAGCGGGAACGCTGACGCGTCGGGGCAGGGAAAAGCCCGGCCCCCGGGGGATCGTCCGGGGGCCGGGCTGCTCGTGGGGGCGTCAGTTGTTGACGGCGCCGTTGCCGAAGGCCGGGTTGAGCAGGCCGATCACGTTGACCGTGTTGCCGGAGACGTTCACGGGGACGTGGACCGGGGCCTGCACGAGGTTGCCGGACAGGACGCCCGGCGAACCGACGGCCTGCCCGTGCGCGTCCGCGCCGTGGGCGGAGGCGACACCCGCACCGGCGGCGACGATGCCACCGGCGACCATGGTGAGGGCAGCGGCCTTCTTCAGGTTGTTCACTTCAGGATCCTCCTGGTATTCGCTGCGGCCGGCCGCCGCAGCACGCCATGGAGAACGCCCGCACCCCCGCCGGGTTGCGCCGAATGGGGGACATACACCCGACGGTATGAAGAAGGGAACGGAGGTGCCCCTTCCGCCTCACGCGTCTCAGGAGGTCAGACCGTGCCGCACCGCCCAGAGCGCCGCCTGCGTCCGGTCCGCCAGGTCGAGCTTCATCAGGATGTTCGAGACGTGCGTCTTGACCGTCTTTTCGGACAGGACGAGCGCCCGGGCGATCTCCCGGTTGGACCGGCCGTCCGCGATCAGGCCGAGGACCTCGCGTTCGCGTTCGGTGAGCGTGGAGCCGCGGCCGGTGCCGCCGTGGCCGTCGTCCTGCGAGAGCAGCGCCCCGGCCACCTCGGGCTGGAGCAGCACGTGCCCGGCGTGTACGGAGCGGATGGCGCCGGCCAGGGCGTCCGGGTCCACGTCCTTGTAGACGTACCCCGAGGCGCCCGCCCGCAGCGCGGGGACGACCGTGCGCTGCTCGGTGAAGCTGGTGACGATCAGCACCTTGGCCGGGTTGGCCAGCTCGCGCAGCTTCCGCAGCGCCTCGATGCCGTCCATGCCGGGCATCTTGACGTCCATGAGGACGACGTCGGGCCGTAGCTCCTCCGCCCGCGCCACCCCCTCGCCGCCGTCGGACGCCTCCCCCACGACCTCTATGTCGTCCTGGACCTCCAGGAAGGTCCGCAGGCCGCGCCGGACCACCTGGTGGTCGTCGACCAGCAGGACGCGGATCACGTTGTCAGCCACCGGGGACCTCCATCTCGATCGTGGTGCCTCGGCCCGGTGCCGATGTCACGGTGAGTGTGCCGCCGACCCCGCCCGCCCGGTCCCGCATGGAGACGAGGCCGAGGTGCCGGCCCGCCCGGCGGACCGTGCGGGGGTCGAACCCCTTGCCGTCGTCGGTGACGGTGAGCAGCGCGCCCTGGCCGGTGCGGCTCAGGGAGACGGCGACCAGCTCCGGCTCGGCGTGCCGCAGCGCGTTGTGCAGGGCCTCCTGGGCGACTCGGAGCATGGCCTCCTCCTGCGCGGCGGGCAGCGCGCGCACACCCGAGCTGTCGAACGTGACGCGGGCGCTGTGGGCCCGGTCCAGGACCTGGATCTGGGTGCGGAGGGTGTGGACAAGGCCGTCCTCGTCGAGCGCGGCCGGCCGCAGCTCCACGACGGCGGCGCGCAGCTCGTCCGCGGCCTCGGCGGCGAGCGCGGCGACCTGCTGGAGCTCGCCCTTGGCGCGGGCCGGGTCCCGGTCGACGAGTGCGGCCGCGGCCTGGGCGGTGAGCCGGAGCGAGAAGAGCTTCTGGCTGACGGCGTCGTGCAGCTCGTGGGCGAGGCGCGAGCGCTCCTCGGCGATGGTGAGCTCGCGGCTGCGCTCGTAGAGCCTGGCGTTGGTCAGGGCGATGGCGGCGTGCTGGGCGAGGATCGAGAGCAGCTCCTCGTCCTCGGCGGTGAAGCCGCAGCTGCCGTCCGGCTTGGGGCAGCGCTTGTTGGCGAGGAAGAGGGCGCCGATGGTCTCCTCGCCGTCCTGGATGGGCAGGCCGAGGAAGTCGGACATCTCCGGGTGGGCGGCGGGCCAGCCCTCGAAGCGGGGGTCCTTGCGCACGTCCGCGAGCCGCTCGGGCTCGGCCTTGTGGAGCATGGCCGCCAGGATGCCGTGCTGGCGCGGCAGCGGCCCGATGGCCCGCCACTGCTCGTCGCTGACGCCGTCGACGACGAACTGGGCGAAGCCGCCGTGGTCGTCGGGGACGCCCAGGGCCGCGTACTCGGCGTCGAGGAGCTCACGGGCGGAGGCCACGATCGTCTTGAGGACGTCGCGCACCTCCAGATGGCGGCTCATCGCCAGGAGCGCGGTACTCACGGCGGCCAGGCCGGAGCTCGGTCGGTGACTCATGAATTCACCGTACCGGTGCCCGGTGACCGTACGTATCCGCCTGGGGACGGCCGCTGATTAGGACCGTGGGACTAGGTCGAAGTGCCTTGTGCGGTCGGGGCCCGCGGACGAGGCGGCGGCGGGGGCCGCGGCCGGAGGCTGGATCCATCGTCGGGAGAGGGGATGGATGTCATGGCTGTCGCGATCATCACGGGGGCGTCGAAGGGGCTGGGGCGGGCGCTGGCCGTGGCGCTGGCCGAGCGAGGCTGGGATCTGGTGCTGGACGCCCGGACGGCGAAGGTGCTCGACGAGAGTGCGGAGGCTGCACGCGCGCGTGGGGCACGGGTGGTGGCGCTGCCCGGGGACGTCACGGACGCGGTCCACCGCCGGGAGCTGGTGGCCGCGGCGCGGGAGCTCGGTGGGCTCGATCTGCTGGTGAACAACGCGGGAATCCTGGGCGCCGAGCCGCTGGTGCCACTCGACAGCCACTCGCTGGACGGTTTCCGGGCCGCCCTGGAGATCAACGTGGTGGCTCCGCTGGGCCTGCTGCAGGAGGCACTGCCCCTGTTGCGCACGGCACCGGCGGGAGCCGTGATCAACCTGAGTTCGGACGCCGCCGCGGAGGCGTACCGGACCTGGGGCGCGTACGGGGCGACGAAGGCGGCGCTGGACCAGCTGTCGGCGGTCCTGGCGGTGGAGGAACCGGGGCTGCGGGTCTGGTGGGTGGATCCGGGCAGTATGCGGACGGACATGCTGGCCGCCGCGGAGCCCGGCGAGGACCTGACGGGGACGCCCGCTCCGGCCGAGGTCGCTCCCGTCTTCCTCCGGCTGCTCGACGAGCGTCCTGCGAGTGGCCGCTATGCCGCACCGGCCTTGATGGAGACGCGATGACGCCGGCGGTCCGGGTGCAGGTGCCCGAGAAGCTGAGCGCGCGGATTCCGGCCGAGCAGCGCGGGCCCGGTCGGGGGCGGGACGACGTGCGGCTGATGGTGTCGCGCGGGACGGAGGTGTCGCACCACGCGTTCCGGGACCTGCCGGGGCAGCTGCGGGCCGGTGACGTGCTCGTCGTGAACACGAGCGCGACGCTCGCCGCCGCCGTCACCGGGCGGCTGGGCGGGGAGGGCGGCGGGGAGGCGGTCGTCGTGCACTTCTCGACGCGGGGGGACGACGGCCGGTGGGCGGTGGAGGTGCGGGAGCCGGACGGGGCCGGGAGCACGCGGCCGCGGCCGGGCGGCCCGCGAGGAGCGGTGGTCCGGCTGCCGGGAGGGGCGCGTCTCGTCCTGGAGGAGCCGCTGGTGCCGGGGGCGGACCGGCTGTGGTGGGCGCGGGCGGACACCTCCGTACCGGCGCTGCTCGCACGGTACGGGCGGCCGATCCGGTACGGGTACACGGAGCGGGACCAGCCGCTGGCCGCGTATCAGACGGTCTTCGCGCTCCCCTCCCCCGACGGTTCGGGTTCGGCGGAGATGCCGAGCGCGGGCCGGCCCTTCACGGCCGGTCTGGTGGCGGAGCTGGTGCGGCGGGGGGTGCAGTTCGCTCCGCTCACCCTTCATACGGGGGTGGCGTCGGCGGAGGCCCACGAACCGCCGTACCCGGAGCGCTTCGAGGTCCCGGCGTCGACGGCGTGGCTGGTGAACGCGGCGAAGGCCGGTGGGGGCAGGGTGATCGCCGTGGGGACGACGGCCGTGCGGGCCCTCGAGTCGGCGACCGGTGCCGCGGGGGTGGTCAGGGCCGCCTCGGGGTGGACCGATCTGGTCGTGACCCGGGCTCGCGGGGTGCGGGTGGTGGACGGGCTGCTGACCGGGCTGCACGAGCCCGAGGCCTCGCATCTGCTGATGCTGGAGGCGGTCGCCGGGGGCCAGGCCCTGCACCGTGCCTACACCGAAGCGGTACGGGAGCTGTACCTCTGGCACGAGTTCGGCGACGTCCACCTCATCCTCCCGGAGGAGGCCCCTCACCGTGCGCATTAGTGAAGCAACGCGTGGTGAGTTCGTTACGTGCCCGATGTGAGCCCGCGCATAGGACGCAGGTCACTTACGAACCCCCCTAGTGGATGCAAAAGGGACAGATGAGGGCTGTCTGAGCGGGTCCCGGGCCTGTTTTCGTGCCTCGTGCACAGGCCCCTGATCCACTACCCGGGATCGTACGTCACACCTTTGCCACAGCATTTTGCTGCCGCTAAGAATTGCAGCCGTCGCCGCCGAGAGGGCGAAGCGCCGCCCCGGCCTGAGCGACCCCCTGCTATTCGAAGAGGTAGTCCTGCATGTCCGCGAACACTCCTGGCCACTATCGGCTGAAGAAGACGCACAAGGCTTCCCTTGCCGGTGTGGCCGCCCTTGGCGCCATCGCCGTGGGCTTCTCCCTCGTCCCGAGCAACGCTGCCGCCGAGACCGAGCCGCAGGCGCTCAGCAACACCCAGCAGGTCGCGTGGGCCTACAACGCCAACAGCCCGCAGGCCAAGGCTCTGCACGCGAGCCTCACCGACCAGCAGAACGCGATCGACCTGAAGGCCAAGGCCGACGCCGCGGCGAAGGCCGCGGCCAAGGCCAAGGCGGACGCCAAGGCCAAGGCTGACGCTCAGGCCAAGGCGAAGGCCGCGGCCGAGGCCAAGGCCAAGGCCGAGGCGAAGAAGCGCGCCGAGGCGAAGGCGGCCGCGAGCCGTGCCGCCGCCCGCAAGCCGGTCTTCGCGAACAACCTCGACGGCTGGATCCGCGAGGCGCTGTTCATCATGGACAAGCACAACATCCCGGGCACCTACGAGGGCATCCACCGCAACATCATGCGGGAGTCCAGCGGTAACCCCCGGGCCATCAACAACTGGGACATCAACGCCATCAACGGCGTCCCCTCCAAGGGTCTGCTCCAGGTCATCTACCCGACCTTCAAGGCGTACCACGTGCCGGGCACCAAGTTCGACCAGTACGACCCGGTCGCCAACATCGTCGCCGCCTGCAACTACGCGGCCGACCGCTACGGCTCCATGGACAACGTCAACAGCGCGTACTAAGAGCCTCGCTTCACGCCGAAGGGCGGCACCCCACGTACGGGGTGCCGCCCTTCGGCGTCGAACGACCGGCGCTTACTTGCGCATGACCTCGGGCTCGTGGCGGCGCAGCAGACGCGCCACCGCGAAGCCGCAGGCGATGCCGATGAGCAGCAGGATCGTGAGGTTGAAGCCCCACTGGCCGACGGTGTGGTCCCACAGCGGGTCCAGGTTGGTCGGGTCCTTGTGGTCCCACGGCGGCATCAGGTGCGCGAGGTCGAGGGTCGAACCCGCGGCCGCGATGGCCCAGCGCGAGGGCATCAGCCAGGCGAACTGCTCCAGGCCGGGAGATCCGTACACCTGGAACAGGATGCCGGTGAAGACGACCTGGACGATCGCGAACATCACGAGCAGCGGCATCGTCTTCTCGGCGGTCTTCACCAGCGAGGAGATGACCAGGCCGAACATCATCGAGGTGAAGCCGAGCGCGATGATCGTGACGCAGAGCTCGACGGCCGGCGGCATGACCAGGCCCTCGGCCGGCAACTCGCGGGTGGCGAAGCCGATGCCGCAGATGATCACGCCCTGGAAGGCGGTGATCAGGCCGAGGACGATGACCTTGGACATCAGGTACGCCGAGCGGGACAGGCCGGTGGCCCGCTCCCGTTCGTAGATGACCCGCTCCTTGATCAGTTCTCGTACGGAGTTGGCGGCGCCCGAGAAGCACATGCCGACCGCGAGGATCAGCATGATCGTGCCGGCGTCGCCGTTGAAGCGGGACGGCGGCGTGGGCGGGGCGAGGCCGAAGTCGGCCGGGATGACGACCGAGACCAGGCCGAGGACGGCCGGCAGGATCACCATCAGGCCCATGAAGCCCTTGTCCGAGGCGATGACCGAGGAGTAGCGGCGGATCAGGGTCCACAGCTGGGAGCCCCAGCCCTGCGGCTTCGGCTGCCTGGCCATCGCCTGCTGCGGCATCTGGACCGGCTGCGCGGCGACGGCGTCGATGTCCGCGGCGTACATCTGGTAGTGCTGCGAGCCCTTCCAGCGGCCCGCCCAGTCGTAGTCGCGGTAGTTCTCGAAGGCGGAGAAGACGTCGGCCCAGGTGCTGTAGCCGAAGAAGTTCAGCGCCTCCTCCGGCGGACCGAAGTAGGCCACGGAGCCGCCGGGCGCCATGACGAGGAGCTTGTCGCACAGGCCGAGCTCGGCCACCGAGTGGGTGACGACGAGGACCGTGCGGCCGTCGTCGGCGAGACCGCGCAGCAGCTGCATGACGTCGCGGTCCATGCCCGGGTCGAGGCCGGAGGTCGGCTCGTCCAGGAAGATCAGCGACGGCTTGGTGAGGAGCTCCAGGGCGACGGAGACACGCTTGCGCTGGCCACCGGAGAGGGAGGTGACCTTCTTCTCCTTGTGGATGTCGAGCTTGAGCTCGCGCAGCACCTCGTCGATGCGGGCCTCGCGCTCGGCCTCGGCGGTGTCGCCGGGGAAGCGGAGCTTGGCCGCGTAGCGGAGCGCCTTCTGGACGGTCAGCTCCTTGTGCAGGATGTCGTCCTGCGGGACCAGACCGATGCGCTGGCGCAGCTCGGCGAACTGCTTGTAGAGGCTCCGGTTGTCGTAGAGGACATCGCCCTCGTTGGCCGGACGGTAACCGGTGAGCGCCTTGAGCAGAGTGGACTTGCCGGAACCGGACGGGCCGATGACGCCGATCAGCGACTTCTCCGGGACGCCGAAGGAGACGTCCTTGAGGATCTGCTTGCCGCCGTCGACGGTGACCGTCAGGTGGCGGGCCGAGAAGGAGACCTCACCGGTGTCGACGAACTCCTCGAGCTGGCCGCCGACCATCCGGAAGGTCGAGTGACCGACGCCGACGATGTCGTTGGGGCCGATGAGGACGGAGCCGCCCTTGGCGATCGGCTGACCGTTGACGTACGTGCCGTTGTGGGAGCCGAGGTCACGGATCTCGAAGCGGCCGTCGGGCGTGGCGTGGAACTCGGCGTGGTGGCGCGAGACCTGGAGGTCGGAGACGACCAGTTCGTTCTCGAGCGCACGACCGATCCGCATGACGTGGCCGAGGGCCAGCTGGTGGAACGTGGTGGGGCTGCGGTCCCCGTAGACCGGCGGCGCCCCCGCGGCGCCGCCACCCTGGCCTGGCACCTTCTGCGCCAACTGCTCGACGGGGCCGCCCTGCTGATGCGGGAACGGCGGCTGGGCGTGTCCCTGGGCCTGCTGGGGCTGCTGCCAGCCCTGCTGCGGCGGCGGGGCCTGGTGCGTGGCCCAGTCGGCCTGTGCCGCGGCCTGCTGGGCGTTCGGGGCCCCGTGGGCCGCCTGCGCCGCGTGCGGCGCCTGGGCCGCTGCCTGCTGCTGTGCCGGGGCGCCGCCGGCGAGGTTCAGCCGCGGGCCGTCGGTCGCGTTGCCGAGGTGCACCGCGGAACCGGGGCCGATCTCCATCTGGTGGATCCGCTGCCCCTGTACGAAGGTGCCGTTGGTCGAGCCGTGGTCCTCGATGACCCAACTCCGGCCGCCCCAGCTGATGGTGGCGTGTCGCCACGAGACCCTGGCGTCGTCGATCACCAGGTCGCCCTGCGGATCACGTCCCAGGGTGTACGACCTGGACGGATCGAGAGTCCAGGTCCTTCCGTTCAATTCCAGTACGAGTTCTGGCACTCCATGCCCCACTACTTGTCCCCCGATGTACCCCCGTCGCAGGGAGTCTAGGGATGGCGAACATCGGGGGGAACTATTTCAGGCCCTGCCCGTACTCCGAAAGTCGGGCGGTGTGAAGACCCCGCAGAGGCGTGCTTCGACCGCCCCCGAGTGCCCCCTGCACGAGCCGTTGACGCGAGGAGAAACCACCCCGGAGAGTGGTAAGCGCCCATGAGTACGTACGGATCATGAATGAATGGGGCAACTCGCCATGAACCGGGGGGTTCTGATGGGTGTGGGCGGTGATGGCGGGCGGGCGGTCGCGATCGATGTGATTCTGGCCTCGGTCGCCGCGGTGAGCTGGGCGCTGGTGGGCATGGCGGGTGCCGCGGCGCTCGGACTGCACCTGCTGGGCGCGGACGCGGCCGGCGAACTCGGGCCGATGACGGCCGCGGTGGTCGTGCTCGGCGTGGGCGGTTCGGTGACTCCGTCCGGCGATGTGACGACATTCGGTCTGGAGGGTGCGGCGGTGGAGACCGCCGTCGACTTCACGCCACTGGGCGTCTCTCTGACGGGGGCTCTGTTCCTCGCGTACTTCTTTCTGCGCTCGCTGCGTCGCGCCGGGCCGTACGTCTCCGGGACGGAACTCGCCGCCCGGGTCCTGGCGCTGGTGATTCTGTTCCTCGCTGTCGTGGGTGGACTGGCGTGGGCCGGGAGCGACGTGGTGACGATCGACGGGGGCACGTGGGGCGTCGACGAGATCCCGGGGACCGGCGGCATCGCGGACATCGGGGAGATCGGGGGGATCGGGGACATCGGGGGGCTGTTGCCGGACCGGGTCGGGGACCTGGTGGAGGCGAAGGCGACGGTGGGGTTCACGGTGAACGCCGCCGATTCGCTCGCGGGGGCGCTGTTCTGGGTCGTCGGGGTGGTGGGGATCGCCCTGCTCGCCTCGCGGCGGGCGCCGCTGCCGCCGGGGCGGGTCGGGGACGCGGTGCGGCGGGTGGCACGGCCGGTGGTCTCGGCGCTGGTGACGGTGGTCCTGGTGGCGGTGGCGGCCGGATACGCGGCGGCGGGGTACGCGGCGATCGGTGACGAACATCCGCACCGGGTCGCCGGCGCCGCGCTGCTGGGCGCGCCGAACGGGGTGGGGGTCGGGGTGCCGCTCGGGCTCTTCGTGCCCTGGCGGGGCGCCGCGCGCGGGTCGCTGGCGGAGGTACTGCCGGATCCGCTGGACGCGCTGGTACGGGGCTCGGCGGAGCGGCCGGTGACGGTGGCCGGGCTCGCGGAGCTCGACGGGGCGGTGTGGCTGCTCGCGGTCGCCGCGGCCGCGACGATGCTGGCCGCGGGGGTGCTGGCCGCGGCCCGTACGCCACGGGCGGGGCGGGGCGCGGCCGCGTTCGCCGGGCGGTGCGGGGTGCGGCTGGGTGGGGCGACCGCGCTCGCGCTGCCGTTGCTGGTGGTCCTGAGCGGGGTGTCCGCGGACGCGTCTCTCGCGGTGCTCGGGGTCGGCGCGTTCGACGCGTCGCTCGAGCTGCACGGGGACGTGGGGGCGGCGCTGCTGCTGGGCGCGGTGTGGGGCGCGGGAGCGGGGGGCCTGGGGGCGCTGCTCGTGTGTGCGGCGGGGGTGGCGGGTGGGCGGGAGGCCGAAGGCGGGGAGCCGGCCGGTCGGCCGGGGCCGTACCTACCCCCGACGGCGTACCGCCCGCCGGGCGAGGGGCCGGATCCGTACGGGACCGAACAGGGCGGCGGCGGTCTGCACAGCGCTCCGACGCAGGCGGGTCCCGGGCTCTGGGCGCCTCCCCCACCGCCACCGCCGCCTCCCCCTCGCCCACGCCCGCCGGGGCCGCGGGACGGGCCGTGACGGGTCGCGGCGGCCCTGGGAGGGCTACCGTGGCAAGGGTGCGACCAGTCGGGTGTCCGGTACGCGGGACGGGGGGACTGGTGGCACCCAGTGCCCGATACGGTGGAACCACCATGAGCGCATCGCAGACCTCAGACGTTCCCACCCTTCTCGTCAAGATCTTCGGGAAGGACCGTCCCGGGATCACCGCCGGGCTCTTCGACACCCTCGCCGCCTACTCCGTCGACGTCGTGGACATCGAGCAGGTCGTGTCCCGCGGCCGCCTCGTCCTGTGCGCGCTCGTCACCGAGCCGACCGTCGCCTCCCAGGGCGAGCTGCGGGCGACCGTCCACAGCTGGGCCGAGTCGCTGAAGCTCCAGGCGGAGATCATCTCCGGCACCGGCGACAACCGTCCGCGCGGCAGTGGCCGCTCGCACGTCACCGTCCTCGGCCACCCGCTGACCGCCGAGCAGACCGCCGCCATAGCGGCCAGGATCGCCGAGAACGGCGGCAACATCGACCGTATCTTCCGCCTCGCGAAGTACCCGGTGACGGCGGTCGAGTTCGCCGTCTCCGGCTGCGAGACCGAGCCGCTGCGGACCGCCCTGGCCACCCAGGCGCACGACATCGGTGTGGACGTGGCCGTCGTCTCCGCCGGGCTGCACCGCCGTGCCCAGCGGCTGGTCGTCATGGACGTCGACTCGACGCTGATCCAGGACGAGGTGATCGAGCTCTTCGCGGCGCACGCGGGCTGCGAGGACAAGGTCGCCGAGGTCACGGCGGCCGCGATGCGCGGCGAGCTGGACTTCGAGCAGTCCCTCCACGCGCGCGTGGAGCTGCTGGCCGGGCTCGACGCCTCGGTGGTGGACAAGGTGCGTGCCGAGGTACGGCTCACCCCCGGTGCGCGCACCCTCATCCGTACGCTCAAGCGGCTCGGCTACCAGGTCGGGGTCGTCTCGGGCGGGTTCACCCAGGTCACGGACGATCTCAAGGAGCGGCTGGGGCTCGACTTCGCCTCGGCGAACACGCTGGAGATCGTGGACGGCAAGCTGACCGGCCGGGTCACCGGCGAGATCGTGGACCGGGCGGGCAAGGCGCGGCTGCTGCGCCGGTTCGCGGCGGAGGCCGGCGTCCCGCTCTCCCAGACCGTGGCGATCGGCGACGGCGCGAACGACCTGGACATGCTGAACGCGGCCGGGCTCGGGGTGGCGTTCAACGCCAAGCCGGTGGTGCGCAAGGCCGCCCACACCGCCGTGAACGTCCCCTTCCTCGACACCGTCCTCTATCTGCTGGGGATCACCCGCGAGGAGGTCGAGGCGGCGGACGGCGACGAGGAGCTGCTGCACTGACCGCCGGGCCCCGCCCCGCCTGTACGGCGAAGGGCCCGGTCGCCGCACGGTGACCGGGCCCTTCGGCGTACGCGACGGATCAGCTGTGCGGGGCCCAGTAGTCGAGCAGGGTGCCCACACCGTGCTCCACGGACTTCCAGGAGCCGTTGAAGCCGACCACGGCGAAGGCGGAGGTCGGGAAGCCACCCCGGTTCATCCGGGCCAGCGCGTCGCCCTCGGCCGCACCCGAAAGGGCGTCGGCGAGTCCGTGCATGCCGGGATTGTGGCCGATGACGAGGAGGTCCTTGACCTCGTCGGAGACCTCGTTCAGCAGGGCGATCAGTTCGCCGAGCGATGCCTCGTACAGCCGCTCCTCGTACACGGTCCTGGGTCGGTGCGGCAGCTCCGACACGGCCAGCTTCCAGGTCTCGCGGGTTCTGACGGCGGACGAGCAGAGGGCCAGGTCGAAGGAGATTCCGGTGTCGGCGAGACGGCGGCCGGCCACGGGGGCGTCCGTGCGCCCTCGCTCGGCGAGCGGGCGCTCGTGGTCGGACACCTGGGGCCAGTCGGCCTTGGCATGCCGGAGCAGCACAATCCTGCGGGGTGTATCGACGCTCATGGGCTCCAGCTTCGCATGAAACGGGCCACCGGGCGCAGGGTGTTGGGTCAGCGGGGCAACCCCTGCTGGATCTGCTCCAGGAGGTGGCCGACCGCCGCGTCGCCCCCGGCCGCCTGGGCCCCGCCCGGTCCCGCTATGAGCAGGAAGAGGGCGACGAACGCGGCCACCGGCAGGGCGAGCGCCCACCAGGGAAGCCGGGTGTCGACGCCGCCGACGGACGGGGACGGGGTCCGGGTGTGCGTACGGGCCGCCATGGCCGCCTCCGTGGGTCGGGGACTTCCGCGGCGGTGACTGCCGCGATGTCTCCACGCTACGGAGCGCGGACCTGTGGGCCCATCCGGTGATCCACCCACTTCACCCTGACACTCACCCCCTAGGGGATGGAGGGGTTAACCCCACCACGGAGCCGGTCGGGGCCGGTCGGGGGCGGGATCAGGGCGAGGCGATCACGATGAAGGGATCACGATGAAGCGATCAGGGTGAGGCGATCGTGGCGATGACGGCGATGACGACCGAGATCCCGAGCATCGCGCCGAGCACGAGCAGGAGCTTCTTCTGGCCGTTCTGGGGGTTCGGGTCGAGCACTGGCATGCGGACAGTCTCGCATCTCAGCATTCGTCCTCGACCGTCCGGTCCCTTCCGGCGAGCGTGCCCACGATCATCTGGGGGATCATCAGCCCGGCCATCAGCGCGATGGGCAGGGCCCAGCCGCCGCTGTGCTGGTAGAGGACGCCGACCAGGAGCGGACCGGGGATGGAGATGAGGTAGCCGACGCTCTGGGCGAAGGCGGAGAGCCGGACGACACCGGCGCCGCTGCGCGAGCGCATCCCGATCATGGTGAGGGCGAGCGGGAAGGAGCAGTTGGAGATGCCGAGGAGCAGGGCCCAGGCCCAGGCGCCGGCGGCGGGCGCGACGTACAGGCCGGTGTAGCCGACCAGGCCGCACAGACCCAGGGCGACGGCGATCGGCCCCTGGTTCGTGAGCCGGGTCGCGAGGCGCGGGATGACGAACGCCAGCGGTACGCCCATCACCATGGTGACGGCGAGCAGCACACCGGCCGTGCCGGCGGGGACGCCGGCGTCGCGGAAGATCTGCGGCATCCAGCCCATCGTGATGTACGCGCCTGTGGCCTGGAGGCCGAAGAAGACGCCGAGGGCCCAGGCGGTACGGCTGCGGGTGATCCGGAGCGGGGCGGCCGCAGGGGCCGCCTGGGCCGCCTCCTGGGACGGCTCGTCGGCGGGGGCGGCCGCCGGTCCCGTACCGCGGTCGCGGAGCAGTGGGATCCAGGGCAGTACGGCGAGGGCGGCGAGGACCGCCCAGACGCCGAGGCCGGTGCGCCAACTTCCGCCCAGGGCCTCGGTCATGGGCACGGTCG
The DNA here is from genome assembly GCF_040645695.1 of Streptomyces sp. NPDC046712. Classification (NCBI taxonomy): domain Bacteria; kingdom Bacillati; phylum Actinomycetota; class Actinomycetes; order Kitasatosporales; family Streptomycetaceae; genus Streptomyces; species Streptomyces sp. NPDC046712. The sequence continues at coordinate 20,627 of NZ_JBEYYW010000019.1, forward strand.
CGGCGGCGGCCAGGGAGGTGCCGAGGGCGAGCGCCATGGAGTAGAGGCCGGTCACGGAGCCGACGCGGTCGGGGAAGTACCGCTTGACGATGACGGGCATGAGGACGTTGCTGACGGCGATGCCCATGAGGGCGAGGGCGCTGGCGGCGAGGAAGCCGACGGTGCCGGCGGCGAAGGGGCGGACGGCGAGGCCCGCGAAGATCGCGGCCATGCCGGCGCAGACGACGGCGGCGGGGCCGAAGCGGCGGGCCAGGCGGGGCGCGGTGATGCCGAAGACCGCGAAGCAGAGCGGGGGCACGGAGGTGAGGACGCCGGCCACGCTGCCGCTCATGTGGAGCCCGTCGCGGACCTCTTCGAGGAGGGCGCCGAGGCTGGTGATGGCGGGGCGGAGGTTGAGCGCGGCGAGGACGAGCCCGACGAGGACGATCCGGATGATCCAGCGGGCGGGCCGGGCCGGTGCGGAAGAATCCACCTCGGTGGCGGTCGTCGTGGAGGTACGGGCCGGCGGTGCGGCGGTCTCGAGGGTCTGGGGCTCGTCATGCATGAGCGCCATCATAGAATCATGGGATGATTGATTGTCCAATCCGGAACGAAACGAAAGGTGCACCATGGCGCTCGGCTCCCCCCGGCGTTCCGGGCTCTCCGATCAGGTGATCACCGAGCTGCGGAACCAGATCACCTCCGGTGAGTGGCCGGTCGGGTCGCGGATCCCGACCGAACCGGAACTGGTCGAGCAGTTGGGCGTCGCCCGCAACACCGTGCGCGAGGCGGTCCGCGCGCTCGCGCACAACGGGCTGCTCGACATCCGGCAGGGCTCGGGTACCTACGTCGTCGCGACCAGCGAGCTCGCCGGCGTCATGCACCGGCGGTTCGCCGGGTCCGACCCGCGGCACATCGCCGAGCTGCGTTCGACGCTGGAGTCCTCGGCGGCGCGGCTCGCGGCGCAGCGGCGCACGGAGCGCGACATGAAGCAGCTGGACGCGCTGCTGGCGGGGCGCGAGGAGGCCTGGCGGTCGGGCGACGCCGAGCGGTTCGTGACGGCGGACGCCGCGTTCCATCACGCGGTCGTGGTGGCCTCGCACAACGACGTCCTGACCGCGCTCTACGCCGACCTCGGGGACGTTCTTCGGCAGTGGCTGCGCGACGACGTGGGCCAGGAGCTGCGGCCGGAGCACCACATGGACCACGCGCGCCTGGTGGAGGCGATCCGGGCAGGCGACGCGGCCACGGCGGCGGCCGAGGCGGCCGGCTATCCGTTCATGTGCCTCAGGAACCTGGGGCCTGCGGAGCCGGCTCCGCCGGCTCATGCGTGAGCCAGGCGGTGCGGACCTCCTTCCAGCAGCGGCCGGTCAGCTGGGCGAAGACGGTCGGGCCCACCTCGACGGGGGCGCTGTCGGTGTCCACGTCCCACCACCGGTCGCACTCGACGTGCAGTCGGACCCGGTCGGTGCGTGGGTAGGGGTTGTGGCAGTAGGCCGTGACCCGGGAGCCCTCGACGACCGTGCGGCAGGAGGCCCCGAAGTCCTCGAGCTCCTGGGCGACGGCGGACGGCGGGGCGTCCTCGGCGGGCGGGGGAGCCGCGCGCACCTCGGCCGCGACGGCGAGTCCGGCGAGGAGTGCGGCGGCCGAGGCGAGAGCGGCTGCCCTGCTGTGTGGCGCGCGCATGTCCCTACCTCCTCCCCGTCAGTAGCTGGAATGTCACGCTCCGATCCAGTGTGAGGTGGTTCGCCCAACTTTTCGACTCGGGGGACGGAGGCGGGAACGACGAAGGCCGGGCGCCCCCTCCAGGGAGGGGCCGCCCGGCCTTCGTGCGAACGCTTGTGCGCCGATCCGGTTACGCGCCGATGGCGTGCAGACCGCCGTCGACGTGCACGATCTCGCCCGTGGTCTTCGGGAACCAGTCGGACAGCAGGGCCACGATGGCGCGGCCGGCCGGCTCCGGGTCGGACAGGTCCCACTCCAGCGGGGAGCGGCTGTCCCAGACGCTCGCCAGCTCGGAGAAGCCGGGGATGGACTTCGCGGCCATGGAGCCGAGCGGGCCGGCCGAGACCAGGTTGCAGCGGATGTTCTGCTTGCCCAGGTCGCGCGCCATGTAGCGGCTGGTGGCCTCCAGGGCGGCCTTGGCCGGGCCCATCCAGTCGTACTGCGGCCAGGCGAACTTCGCGTCGAAGGTGAGGCCGACGACCGAGCCGCCCTCGCTCATCAGCGGCAGCAGCGCCATGGTCAGGGACTTCAGGGAGAAGGCCGAGACGTGCATGGCGGTGGCGACGGACTCGAACGGCGTGTTCAGGAAGTTGCCGCCGAGGGCGTCCTGCGGCGCGAAGCCGATGGAGTGCACGACGCCGTCGATTCGGTCGCCCAGGTGCTCGCGGACCTGGCCCTCCAGGCGCGCGAGGTGCTCGTCGTTGGAGACGTCGAGCTCCAGGACCTTCACGTTCTCGGGCTTGGGAAGCTTCTTGGCGATGCGCTCGGTCAGCGTCGGCCGCGGCCAGGCGGTGAGGATGATCTCCGCGCCCTGCTCCTGGGCCAGCTTCGCGGCGTGGAAGGCGATGGAGGACTCCATCAGCACACCGGTGATCAGGATGCGCTTGCCCTCGAGAATTCCGCTCATGTGATCAGTGACCCATGCCCAATCCGCCGTCAACCGGGATGACGGCTCCAGTGATGTACGAAGCGTCGTCCGAGGCGAGGAACTTCACCGTGGCGGCGATCTCCTCGGGCTGCGCGTAACGGCCCAGCGGCACCTGGGACACGATGCCCTTGCGCTGCTCCTCGGTGAGCACCTTGGTCATGTCGGTGTCGACAAACCCGGGCGCGACGACATTGAACGTGATGTTGCGCGAGCCGAGCTCACGGGCGAGGGACCGGGCGAAGCCGACCAGGCCGGCCTTGGACGCGGCGTAGTTCGCCTGCCCGGCCGAGCCGAGGAGTCCGACGACCGAGGAGATCAGGACGACGCGGCCCTTCTTGGCCCGCAGCATCCCGCGGTTGGCGCGCTTGACGACCCGGAAGGTGCCCGTGAGGTTGGTGTCGAGGACGGAGGTGAAGTCCTCCTCGGACATCCGCATGAGCAGCTGGTCCTTGGTGACGCCGGCGTTGGCCACCAGCACCTCCACCGGACCGTGCTTCTCCTCGATCTCCTTGTACGCCTGCTCCACCTGCTCGGCGTCGGTGATGTCGCACCTGACGGCGAGGCAGCCCAGCTCGGTCAGGGCGGCCGGCGGCTCCCCGGAGCGGTACGTGATCGCGACCTTGTCGCCGGCTTCGGCGAACGCGCGGGCGATGGCGAGGCCGATGCCCCGGTTGCCTCCGGTGACGAGAACCGAGCGGCTCAACGGATCACCCTTTCGATAGCGGTCTGATTACCGAAAACCTATCGGTCCGGTCCCTTCGCCGGGGAATCGACCCCTGACAGTGGCGTACGGATGTCACTGTCGGGTCCCTACAGAAAGGTCTGGGCGCGGCGGCCGAAAGCGCGACATGATCGGAGGCGACCGGTCTCACACGACAGGAGACAGCTGTGCCATCTGAGGCCCATTCCATCGACGCAGCCTTCACGGCGCTGCCGCTGCGGGCGCTCGCCGACGCCGCGCTCGCACGCGCGCGTGCCCTCGGCTCCGACCATGCCGACTTCCGTCTGGAGCGGGTGCGCAGCGCCTCCTGGCGGTTGCGGGACGCCAAGCCCTCGGGCTCATCGGACACCACGGACCTCGGGTACGCGGTGCGGGTGGTGCACGGCGGGGCCTGGGGCTTCGCCTCCGGGGTCGATCTGACCATGGACGGGGCCGCGCGCGTCGCCTCGCAGGCCGTCGCCATGGCCAAGCTCTCCGCGAAGGTGATCGCGGCGGCCGGGTCGGACGAGCGGGTGGAGCTGGCCGAGGAGCCGGTGCACGCGGAGCGGACCTGGATCTCCTCGTACGAGATCAACCCCTTCGACATCCCCGGCGCCGAGAAGGGCGCGCTGCTCGCCGACTGGAGCGAGCGGCTGCTGCGGGCGGAGGGCGTGGCGCACGTGGACGCCTCGCTGATGACCGTCCAGGAGAACAAGTTCTACGCGGACACGGCGGGCACCGTGACCACCCAGCAGCGGGTCCGGCTGCATCCGCAGCTCACCGCGGTCGCCGTGGACGAGACGACCGGCGAGTTCGACTCGATGCGGACGATCGCGCCGCCGGTCGGGCGCGGCTGGGAGTATCTGACCGGCACCGGCTGGGACTGGAACGCGGAGCTGGAGCGGATCCCGGAGCTGCTCGCCGAGAAGATGCGGGCGCCGAGCGTGGAGGCGGGCACGTACGACCTGGTCGTCGACCCGTCGAACCTCTGGCTGACCATCCACGAGTCGATCGGGCACGCCACCGAGCTCGACCGGGCGCTGGGCTACGAGGCGGCGTACGCGGGGACCTCGTTCGCCACCTTCGACCAGCTGGGGAAGCTGGCGTACGGTTCGTCGATCATGAACGTGACCGGGGACCGCACCGCCGAGCACGGGCTCGCGACCATCGGGTACGACGACGAGGGCGTCGAGGCGCAGTCGTGGGACCTGGTGAAGGACGGCACGCTCGTCGGCTACCAGCTGGACCGGCGGATCGCGAAGCTGACGGGCCTGGGCCGGTCGAACGGCTGCGCCTTCGCCGACTCGCCGGGCCATGTGCCGGTGCAGCGGATGGCGAACGTCTCCCTTCAGCCGGACCCGGGCGGGCTCTCCACGGAGGATCTGATCGGGGGCGTCGAGCGGGGCATCTACGTGGTCGGCGACCGCTCCTGGTCGATCGACATGCAGCGCTACAACTTCCAGTTCACCGGGCAGCGCTTCTTCCGCATCGAGAACGGCAAGCTGGCCGGCCAGCTGCGGGACGTCGCGTACCAGGCGACGACGACGGACTTCTGGGGCTCGATGGAGAAGGTCGGCGGCCCGCAGACGTACGTCCTGGGTGGCGCGTTCAACTGCGGCAAGGCCCAGCCGGGCCAGGTGGCGGCGGTCTCCCACGGCTGCCCGTCGGCCCTCTTCAGGGGCGTCAACATCCTCAACACGACGCAGGAGGCGGGACGATGACCGGTCACCACGGAATCTGCCGGGGGTCCGGGGGGCGTCCCCCGGGCAAGCACAGTCTCAACACGACGCAGGAGGCCGGTCGATGAGCCGCGTCAGCAAGCCGTACGAGATCGTCGAGCGGGCCCTGGAGCTGTCCCGCGCGGACGGATGTGTCGTCATCGCCGACGAGGAGTCCTCCGCCAATCTGCGCTGGGCGGGCAACGCGCTGACCACCAACGGCGTCACGCGCGGCCGTACGCTCACGGTCGTCGCGACCGTCGACGGCGGGCAGGGCACCGCGTCCGGCGTCGTGTCGCGCTCTGCGGTGACCGTCGACGACCTGGAGCCGCTGGTGCGGGCCGCGGAGGCGGCCGCCCGGGCCGCGGGGCCCGCCGAGGACGCGCAGCCGCTGGTCGAGGGCGTCGACGTCTCCCCCGACTTCAGGGACGCGCCCGCCGAGACCACCTCCGCCGTCTTCGCGGACTTCGCGCCCGCGCTCGGCGAGGCGTTCGCGCGGGCCCGGGCCGGCGGGCGCGAGCTGTACGGCTTCGCCAACCACGAGCTGACCTCGACCTACCTCGGTACGTCGACGGGGCTGCGGCTGCGCCACGACCAGCCCAACGGCACCCTGGAGCTGAACGCCAAGTCCCCCGACCGCTCGCGCTCCGCGTGGGCCGGGCGCTCCACCCGCGACTTCAAGGACGTCGACCCGGCCGCCCTCGACGCCGACCTGGCGCAGCGGCTCGGCTGGGCGGAGCGCCGGATCGAGCTGCCGGCCGGCCGGTACGAGACGCTGCTGCCGCCGACCGCCGTGGCCGACCTGCTGATCTACCAGCTCTGGTCCTCGGCGGCCCGGGACGCGGTGGAGGGTCGTACGGTCTTCTCGAAGCCGGGCGGCGGGACGCGGCTCGGCGAGACGCTCTCCCCGCTGCCGCTGACCCTGCGCAGCGACCCGAACGAGCCGGGTCTGGAGTCCGCGCCGTTCGTGATCGCGCACTCCTCGGGCGACGACTCCTCCGTCTTCGACAACGGTCTGCCGCTGATGCCGATCGACTGGGTGCGGGAGGGGAAGCTGGAGCATCTGATCACCACCCGGCACACGGCGGGGCTTACTCGCCTGCCCGTGGCGCCCGGGGCCGGGAACCTGGTCCTGGACGGCGGCGGGGAGCGCTCGCTGGAGGAGATGGTGGCCTCCACGGAGCGTGGTCTGCTGCTGACCTGCCTCTGGTACATCCGCGAGGTCGACCCGGCGACGCTGCTGCTGACCGGGCTGACGCGCGACGGTGTCTACCTCGTCGAGAACGGCGAGGTGGTCGGCGAGGTGAACAACTTCCGGTTCAACGAGTCGCCGGTGGACCTGCTGTCGCGGGCCTCGGAGGCGGGACGGACCGAGAAGACGCTGCCGCGCGAGTGGAGCGACTGGTTCACCAGGGCCGCGATGCCGGCGCTGCGGGTGCCGGACTTCAACATGAGCTCGGTCAGCAAGGGTGTATGACCCGCCTAGACTGAGGGCGGCGTGACGACAACCAATCAAGGAGACGGACGAATCGTGACCGACATCGTCGACGAGCTGAAGTGGCGCGGGCTGTTCGCCCAGTCCACCGACGAGGACGCACTGCGCAAGGCTCTCACGGACGGTCCCATCACGTTCTATTGCGGGTTCGACCCGACCGCGGCCAGTCTCCACGTCGGTCACCTGGTCCAGGTGCTCACCGTCCGCCGGCTCCAGCAGGCCGGTCACCGGCCGCTGGCGCTGGTCGGTGGGGCCACCGGCCAGATCGGTGACCCCCGGCCGACCGCCGAGCGCACCCTGAACGACCCGGAGACGGTCGCGAACTGGGTGAACCGGCTGCGGACCCAGATCGAGCCGTTCCTCTCCTTCGAGGGGGAGAACGCGGCGGTCATGGTGAACAACCTGGACTGGACCGCCGGCATGTCGGCGATCGAGTTCCTGCGGGACATCGGCAAGCACTTCCGGGTCAACAAGATGCTGACCAAGGACTCCGTCGCCCGGCGCCTGGAGTCCGAGCAGGGCATCAGCTACACCGAGTTCAGCTACCAGCTGCTCCAGGGCATGGACTTCCTGGAGCTGTACCGCCGCTACGGCTGCACGCTGCAGCAGGGCGGGTCCGACCAGTGGGGCAACCTGGTGGCCGGCCTCGACCTGATCCACCGGCTGGAGCCGGGGGCCGAGGTGCACGCGCTGGCGACCCCGCTGATGGTCAAGGCGGACGGCACCAAGTTCGGCAAGACCGAGGGCGGGGCCGTGTGGCTCGACCCGGAGATGACCACGCCGTACGCGTTCTACCAGTTCTGGCTGAACGTGGACGACCGGGACATCTCCACCTACATGCGGATCCTGTCCTTCAAGTCCCGCGAGGAGCTGGAGGAGCTGGAGCAGCAGACCGCCGAGCGACCCCAGGCCCGGGCCGCCCAGCGGGCGCTCGCCGAGGAGCTGACGACGCTGGTGCACGGCGCCGAGCAGTGCGCGGCCGTCATCAACGCCTCGAAGGCGCTGTTCGGGCAGGGCGACCTGACCGAGCTGGACGCGCCCACGCTGGCCGCCGCGCTCTCCGAGCTGCCGCACGCGCGCGTGGCGGAGCTCGGTCAGGTCGTGGACCTGTTCACCGAGGTCGGTCTGGCGCCGAGCAAGTCGGCGGCGCGGCGCACGGTGAAGGAGGGCGGGGCGTACGTGAACAACGTGAAGGTCACCGCCGAGGACGCCGAGGTGTCGGCGGACGAGCTGCTGCACGGCCGCTGGCTGGTGCTGCGCCGGGGCAAGAAGAACCTGGCGGCGATCGAGGTCGGCGCGGAGGTCTGATCCCCGAAGCCCCCGGAGCATGGAGATGCCCGGGAGCACGACATGACGGAGGCCGGTACGCGCGTCGCGCGCGTGCCGGCCTCCGTCATGTCCGGGCCTCTCCGGGCCGTCACGCCCGTTGCCTGTTGCCCCGGATCGAGGCCCACAGCATGTCACCGAGGCCGACGACGACGACCGCGCCGATGAGTTGGAGCAGGTGGCGTGTCCAGTCGATACCGCGGGTGTCCTCGACCCCGATCCAGCCCGCGACGGAATTACCGAGAACACTGCCGATAATGCCGAATACGGTCGTCAGCCACAGCGGGATCTGCTGCTTTCCCGGAATGATCGCCTTCGCGATCAGGCCGAGTACAAAACCCACGATGATCGCCCACAACCAACTCATGGACCGCCTCCTCATGCGGCGCAATCTGCGCATGTGGGCCCAGTCTCGGCTCATCCGCCATACGGCGCATGTCGGACGGCACCATACGTGACCCGGTCTCCCCCGCGTCGGACGTCGGGCGTACCGTGGAGACAGGTCCGGACCGGGGAGAGTCCGGCGTGGACGCTGGTGGTGGAATGCGATGCGGAAGCATGGCGGAGCAGAGGTTTTCCGAATCACCGGGGCCCGTCAGGGCCTGTCCGACGATGTGCGCGGCCGGGAGCGGCGGTATGTGATCTCGATGTTGGTGCGAACGGTCTCCGTCATCGCGGCAGTCGTCCTGTGGGGCATCGAGCGCCATGTGGCCATCGTGGCTCTCGTGCTCGGCGGAGTGCTCCCCTATATCGCCGTGGTCATCGCCAACGCGGGTCGGGAGAAATCGCCGTCCCTCCCCTCGTCGTTCGTTCCGGCACCGACGCGTCCGGAGCTCCCTGCCGGAGACGGCCCGGCGGAAGCCCGTACGGAACGTTCGTACGGTCAGAGTTGATCATCACAGCGACCTAAAAGCTCAAGAAAAGCTCAGATCAATCATGAAGTTCCGGTGCACCGCACCCCATTCCCCGTGACATACTTCCTACGCGCTCCGCATCCCCCGTCGGAGCGACGGACCGATGCCGGGCAGCTCCCCCCGTGGCTGCTCGGCATCGCCATTGCTGGACAATGATCAGGTGACCGACGAAACCCCGATCTGTTCCGCCAAGGGCTGCCGCGCCGACGCGGTGTGGGTGCTGGCCTGGAACAACCCCAAGCTGCACACGCCCGAGCGCCGCAAGACCTGGCTCGCCTGCGAGGAGCACCGCGAGCATCTCTCCCAGTTCCTGGGCGTACGGGGCTTCCTCAAGGACGTCGTACCGCTCGCGGAGTGGGAGTCGAGCGACGATTCGGCCGGGGGCTCAGCCGCCGATCGCTGACATCGGGCGCTCCGGCTGCAGGAAGCTCGGGTCGTCGAGACCGGAACCGGCCTTCTTGCCCCACATCGCCAGCTTCCAGATCCGGGCGATCTCGGAGTCCGGCGCGTCCGAGCGCAGCGCCGCCCGCAGGTCCGTCTCCTCGGTCGCGAACAGACAGGTGCGGACCTGACCGTCGGCGGTGAGCCGGGTCCGGTCGCAGGCCCGGCAGAACGGGCGGGTGACGGAGGCGATGACACCGACCGTGTGCGGTCCGCCGTCCACGACCCAGCGCTCGGCGGGGGCCGAGCCCCGCTCGTCCGCGCCTTCGGGGGTCAGCGTGAAGCGGGTGCGCAGCGACTCCAGGATGTCCCCGGCGGTGATCATGCCGTCGCGCTTCCAGCCGTGCTGGGCGTCGAGCGGCATCTGCTCGATGAAGCGGAGCTCGTACGCGTTCTCCACGGCCCAGGCCAGCAGGTCGGGGGCCTCGTCGTCGTTGAGTCCGGGCATCAGGACCGCGTTGACCTTGACCGGGGTGAGACCGGCGTCGCGCGCGGCGGCCATGCCGTCGAGCACGTCGTGGTGGCGGTCGCGGCGGGTCAGGGTCTTGAAGACCTCGGGCCGGAGGGTGTCGAGGGAGACGTTGACCCGGTCCAGGCCGGCGGCCTTCAGGGCGACGGCCGTGCGCTTGAGCCCGATGCCGTTCGTGGTCAGCGACATCTTGGGCCGGGGCTCCAGGGCCGCGCACCGCTCGACGATGCCGACGAGGCCGGGGCGGAGCAGGGGCTCGCCGCCGGTGAAGCGGACCTCGGTGATGCCGAGCTCGGTGACCGCGATCCGTATCAGCCGGACGATCTCGTCGTCGGTCAGCAGATCGGGCTTGGCCAGCCACTGCAGGCCCTCTTCCGGCATACAGTACGTACACCGCAGATTGCACCGGTCGGTGAGCGAAACACGCAGGTCAGTGGCCACACGGCCGTAGGTGTCGATGAGCACTGTGGGCCCCCTCCCTGTCTTTCGGTGATTTCTACAGCCGAGAGTACGCGAGAGCGCGGACAACCAGCAGGGGCCGATTGGAACGAGGACCGGAGCGACCGCGTCGTAGAGTCCTACGACACGGCCGCTCCGTGGTCGCGTACCGTGCGCGGCTCAGTGCGCTCCGACACCGGTGAGGGACTTGACCTCCAGTTCCGCGTACTTGCCCTTGTCCGGCTCCTCCTTCGAGAGGAGGGAGCCGAGCCAGCCGAGCAGGAAGCCCAGCGGGATGGAGACGAGCCCCGGGTTCTCGAGCGGGAACCAGTAGAAGTCCACGGTCTTGAACATCGAGGTGGGCTTGCCGGAGACGACCGGCGAGAACAGCACGAGCACGACCGAGGAGATCAGACCGCCGTAGATCGACCAGAGCGCGCCCTGGGTCGTGAACCGCTTCCAGAAAAGGCTGTAGAGGATCGTCGGCAGGTTCGCGGAGGCGGCCACCGCGAAGGCGAGGGCGACCAGGCCGGCCACGTTGAGGTCCCGGGCGAGCGCGCCGAGCGCGATCGAGACGATTCCGATGAGGACGGTCGCCCAGCGCGCGGCGCGGACTTCCTCCTGCTCGGTGGCCTTCCCGCGCCGGATGACGTTGGCGTAGATGTCGTGCGCGAAGGACGAGGACGACGCCAGGGTCAGTCCGGCGACGACCGCGAGGATGGTGGCGAAGGCGACGGCGGAGATCACCGCGAGCAGGATCGCGCCGCCGGTGGAGCCGGCGCCGCCGCCGATCTCCAGGGCCGCCAGCGGGGCGGCCGTGTTGCCCGCCTTGTTCGAGGCGATGATGTCGCTGTTCTTCAGCAGGGCCGCGGCGCCGAAGCCGAGGACGATCGTCATCAGGTAGAACGCGCCGATGATGCCGATGGCCCAGTTGACCGACTTACGGGCGGCCTTGGCGGTCGGCACCGTGTAGAAGCGGATCAGGATGTGCGGCAGGCCGGCGGTGCCGAGGACGAGCGCGATGCCGAGCGAGATGAAGTCCAGCTTCGAGATGCTGGTGGCCCCGTACTTGAGGCCGGGCTCCAGGAAGGCCTGGCCCTTGCCGCTGTTGGTGGCGGCGGCGCCGAGCAGGTCGGAGAGGTTGAAGTTGAACTTCAGCAGGATGAGGAAGGTGATCAGGAGCGTGCCCGCGATGAGCAGGACGGCCTTGACCATCTGCACCCAGGTGGTGCCCTTCATGCCGCCGATGGTGACGTACACGATCATCAGCACGCCGACGAGGGCGACGATGGCGATCTTGCCGCCGTCGCTGGTGATGCCGAGGAGCAGCGAGACGAGGACGCCGGCGCCGGCCATCTGGGCGAGCAGATAGAAGATCGAGACGACGATGGTGGAGGTGCCGGCGGCGGTACGGACGGGGCGCTGCCGCATCCGGTAGGCGAGGACGTCGCCCATGGTGAACCGGCCGGAGTTGCGCAGCGGTTCGGCGACCAGGAGCAGGGCGACCAGCCAGGCGACCAGGAAGCCGATCGAGTAGAGGAAGCCGTCGTAGCCGAAGAGCGCGATGGCGCCGGCGATGCCGAGGAAGGACGCGGCGGACATGTAGTCGCCGGAGATCGCCAGGCCGTTCTGGAATCCGGTGAACTGGCGGCCGCCGGCGTAGAAGTCGGCGGCGCTCTTGGTCTGGCGGCCGGCCCAGACGGTGATCACGAGCGTGGCGACGACGAAGGCGCCGAAGAGGGTGATGATCAGCGGCCGGTGCTCGCTGGTGGCGTTCTCGGCCGCCACCGACACGGTCTCGAAGAAGCTGCTCACGCGTCTGCCTCCGTGCCTGCCGTGCTCTCCATACGGGACTTGATGGCCTCGGCCTTCGGGTCGAGGCGGTCCGCCGCGTGCCGCGAGTAGAGCCAGGCGATGAGGAAGGTGGTGGCGAACTGGCCGAGGCCGAGGACGAGCGCCACGTTGATGTTGCCGAAGAGCTTGGTCCCCATGAAGCCGCCCGCGTAGTTGGAGAGCAGCACGTACAGCAGGTACCAGGCGATGAAGGCGATCGTCAGGGGGAAGGCGAAGGATCGGTACGTGCGGCGCAGTTCGCCGAACTCCGCGCTCTCCTGCACCTCGACGAACGCCTCTGTCGTGGGCTGGGCGGGGCCGGTGTGGTCGGCGTACGTGCCGCCTCCGGGCGGCGGCGGTGCTTCGGTAGCCACGGATTCTCCTCGTGACGCGGGTGCGGTGGGCATGGACAAAGGGGCCTCGCTGGGGGGGTGGGGGAAGAGGGCTCCGGGCGGAGCTCCTCCCCTGCACAACGGCACGGAGCGCGGGGCGAAGCGGTTCACCGCGAATGTTTCCTCTCCTGGACCTTCCTCCGGATCTTCATGAAGTCCTCTCAACTCATTGAAGGGGCGGGATGATCAGCGATAACTTCACTCGTCATGCACCTGCCCGTCCGCAATCCGCGCGCGGGCAGTACATACGGATGATGTGGAGAACCCATGGCTCATCTGGGATCGAGACGCGGCCGAGTACTCGCTCTGCCTGCCGGTCTCGCGCTCACGGCCTCGCTCGGCTTCCTTCCGACCGGCGCATCCGCCGCGGAACTGAGCGACACCCCGGCGACGGCCGCCGTCTCGACGGACGGTCCCAAGCTGTCGTACGTCGTGAACATCGAGGGGGGCCGCTGGACGGCCGCCTCGGTGAAGAAGGCGATAGCCGCGGCCGGTGGCACGGTGGTCATCTCCTATGACCAGATCGGTGTGATCGTCGTCCACTCGCAGAACCCCGAGTTCGCGAAGACGATCCGTCAGGCGAAGGGTGTGGTGTCCGCCGGTTCGACGCGCACCGCCCCGCTGTCCGTCCAGACCGACACCTCTGTCGGCGAGGGCGGCCAGGCGCTGACCGCGGCCGAGGCGACGGCCGCCGCGGCCGGTGCCACGGACGCGCAGGACCCGCTCGAGCCGCTGCAGTGGGACCTGCCCGCCATCAAGGCGGACAAGGCCCACCAGAAGACGCTCGGCAGCAGCAAGGTGACGGTCGGCGTCATCGACACGGGTGTCGACGACACCCACCCGGACCTGGCGCCGAACTTCGACGCCGCCGCGTCCGCCAACTGTGTGACCGGCGCCCCGAACACGACGCCGGGCTCGTGGCGTCCGAACCCGGGCGAGAGCGACCACGGTACGCACGTCGCCGGCACCATCGCCGCCGCCAAGAACGGCATCGGTGTCACCGGTGTCGCGCCGGGCGTGAAGGTCTCGGGCATCAAGGTGTCCACCCCCGACGGCTTCTTCTACACCGAGGCCGTCGTCTGCGGCTTCGTGTGGGCGGCCGAGCACGGTGTCGACATCACCAACAACAGCTACTACACGGACCCGTGGCTGTTCGCGTGCAAGAACGACGCCGACCAGAAGGCGCTGATCGAGGCCGTCACCCGCGCCACCCGCTACGCGGAGCACAAGGGCACGGTCAACGTCGCGGCGGCCGGCAACTCCAGGATGAACCTGGCGGCGGACGAGATCACGGACGTCACCAGCCCGAACGACACCACGCCGGTGACCCGCGTCATCGACCCGCAGGAGTGCCTCGACTACCCGTCGATGCTGCCGGGTGTGGTCACGGTGTCCGCCACGGGTGCGAAGGACCTGAAGGCCTCGTACTCCAACTACGGTCTCGGTGTCGTCGACATCTCGGCCCCGGGCGGCGACCGTACCGAATACCAGACCCCGGCCGCCCCGGCGGTCAACGGCCGCATCCTGTCGACCACGGTCAACGGCGGCTACAACTACAAGGCCGGTACGTCGATGGCCTCGCCGCACGCCGCCGGTGTGCTCGCGCTGCTGAAGTCGACGCACCCGAAGGCGAGCCCGGCCGCGCTCAAGGCCCTGCTGTACGCGCAGGCCGACGACCGCGCCTGCACGAACCCGTACGACATCGAGGGTGACGGCAAGATCGACGCCGTGTGCGAGGGTGGCAAGAACAAGAACGGCTTCTACGGAGCCGGTCTGGTGGACGCGCTGGACGCCGTCCGCCGGTAGGAACGCGTGACGGGGCCCTGGTGCGGTGTGTCGCACCAGGGCCCCTTCGCATGGCACTGAGTGCCATCATGCGTTCCATGGACAACACAGTGCGTACGGGTACGGAGTTGCTGTGGTCGGCCCTCGGCGGCGATCCCGCCCTGGTCGACCGGGTGTCGTACGTCGGCCCTTCCGGGCTGCTGCCGGCCCGGCTTCCGGTGATGGACCTGGCCCGGGCGACGGTCGCGGTCGCCGGCCTCGCCGCGGTGGAGCGGGAGGGCCGGACGGGCGGGGTCCGGGTGGACGACGGTGCGGTGGCCACCGCCTTCGTGAGCGAGCGTCACCTCCTGGTGAACGGCCGGGCACCGGTGAACTTCGCGCCGCTGTCGCGGTTCTGGCGGGCGTCGGACGGATGGGTGCGTACCCACGCGAACTATCCGCACCACCGGCGGGCGCTGCTCGACGCGCTGGGCGCGCAGGGCACGGTGCCGGCCCCGGAGAAGGCGGTGGCCGCGGTCGCGGCGGCGATCGCCGAGCGGAAGGCCGTCGACGTCGAGTCGGCGGTGTACGCGGCCGGGGGCCTCGCCGTCGCCGTCCGCACCCCGGAGCAGTGGGCGGCGTCCGGGCAGGGCAGGGAGGTGGCGAAGCGGCCGCTGCTGACCCGGGAGCGGCTGGACGACGCTCCGCCGCGGCGGCGTTCGGGTCCGCTGCGGGTGCTCGACCTCACCCGGGTCATCGCCGGGCCTGTCGCGACGCGGACGCTCGCGCTGCTCGGGGCGGACGTGCTGCGGATCGATCCGCCGGGCAACCCCGAACTGCCGGACCAGCACGCCGAAACGGACATCGGGAAGAGGACGGCCGCGCTCGATCTGGACAGCCCCTCGGGCCGCCGTACCTTCGACGAGCTGCTGGACGCGGCCGACGTCCTGGTCACCGGGTACCGTCCCGGCGCTCTGGACCGCTTCGAGCCGCACCGGCCCGGTCTGGTGATCGCGCGGCTCTCGGCATGGGGCGACTACGGCCCGTGGGCCGAGCGGCGCGGTTTCGACAGCCTGGTGCAGGCGGCGACCGGCATCGCGCTCACCGAGGGTTCGGAGGAGAAGCCTGGCGTGCTGCCTGCACAGGCCCTGGACCACGGCTCCGGCTATCTGCTCGCGGCGGCCGTGCTGCGCTCCCTGACCGAGCAGGACCGGGACGGCGGTACGCGTCTCGTACGCCTCGCGCTGGCGCAGACCGGGCACTGGCTGACACACACGCTCCCCGGCTACGAACCGGAGCGGTACCTGACCGAGACGGACGGCCCGCTGGGCCGGCTGCGGCATGCGCTGTCGCCCGTCTCGTACGAGGGCGGCCCGGCGGGCTGGTCGCGTCCGCCGGGCCTTCAGGGCCGGGACGACCCCACATGGCTCAGGGCCTGACGAGGACCTTCAGCGCGGTGCGCTCGTCCATCGCCTTGTAGCCGCCGGGGACGCCGTCGAGGCCGACGGTCAGGTCGAAGACCGGGGAGGGGTCGATGGTGCCGTCGAGGACGTCCGGGAGCAGTTCCGGGATGTACGCGCGGACCGGCGCGACGCCGCCGCGCAGCGCGATGTTCCGGTCGAACATGACGGAGAGGTCGAGTCCCGTACCGCTGCCGTGCGGGACGCCGACGTAGCCGATGGAGCCGCCGTCGCGGGCGATCGCGACGGCGGTGCGCATGGACTGCTCGGTGCCGACGGCCTCGATGACGGCGTGGGCGCCCTGGCCGCCGGTGAGCTCGCGGACGGCGGCCTCCGCGGCCTCGCCGCGTTCGGCGACGACGTCGGTGGCGCCGAAGGTCCTGGCGATGTCGGTACGGGCGGTGTGGCGGCCGAGGGCGATGATCCGCTCGGCTCCGAGGCGCTTGGCGGCGAGGACACCGCACAGACCGACGGCGCCGTCACCGACGACGGCGACGGTGGAGCCCTTGCGGACCCCCGCGCCGAGGGCGGCGTGGTGGCCGGTGCCCATCACGTCGGAGAGGGCGAGGAGCGCGGTCAGCAGCCGGTCGTCGGAGGCGGCCTCGGCGGGCAGCTTGACGAGGGTGCCGTCGGCGAAGGGGACGCGGACGGCTTCGCCCTGGCCGCCGTCGGAGCCCACGGAACCCCAGAAACCGCCGCTCGGGCAGGAGGTCTGCAGGCCCTCGGCGCAGTAGTCGCAGGTGCCGTCGGACCAGACGAAGGGGGCGACGACGAGATCGCCGGCCGAGAAGCCGGAGACGTCGGTGCCCGCCGCCTCGACGATGCCCAGGAACTCGTGGCCGATCCGCTGGCCGGGCTGGCGCGCGGACTCGCCGCGGTACGCCCAGAGGTCGCTGCCGCAGATGCAGGCGCGCAGGACACGGACGACGACGTCCGTGGAGTCCTGGATCACGGGGTCGGGTACGTCCTCCACGCGCATGTCGAACGGGGCGTGGATGGTGGTGGCGCGCATGGCGGACGGTCCTTGCTGTCAGTCGGTTGTACGACGTTCACCGTACTCCGCCTTCAGCACTCCCGCGGTCAGCAGGTACTGGGCGGCGATGTAGGTCAGCATGACCCAGAAGTCGACGACGAGTGCGAAGGCGGCGAGGAGCACACGGGAGGAGTTCTTCACGTGGCGGGCTCCGGGGCGGGGCGCTTCTCGGCGGCCGGGCCCTTCTCGGGGGCGGGGCCGCCCGGCTGCCAGCCGGGACCCCGGAAGACCCGTCCGGCGCGCTCGCGCCAGCTCGTCGCGGCCCGTACGTCGCGGGCGATGGCGGCGTACTCGTGGGTGGCGACGCGCAGCGGGTTGTAGGTCTCGATGTTCTTGGTGAGCCCGAAGACGGGCTTGGCGGTCTCTCCCACCCAGGAGCCGAACATCCGGTCCCAGACGATCAGGATGCCGCCGAAGTTCCGGTCCAGGTAGCCGCCCTGCGAGGCGTGGTGGACGCGGTGGTGGGAGGGCGTGTTGAGGACGTACTCGAAGGGGCGGGGCAGCTTGTCGATGCGCTCGGTGTGGATCCAGAACTGGTACACGAGGTTGATCGAGTAGCAGAAGGCGACGGCGGCCGGGTGCACGCCGAGGGCGATCATCGGCAGATAGAACGGCCAGGACGTCAGGCCGGTCCAGGGCTGGCGCAGCGCGGTGGTGAGGTTGAACCTGCGGCTGCTGTGGTGCACGACGTGGCAGGCCCACAGGATGCGGATGACGTGGTGTCCGCGGTGCTGCCAGTAGTAGAGGAAGTCCTGCGCGAGCAGCATCAGCGGGATCGTCCACCACAGGAGGGGGACGCGGAGCGGCGTGAGCTCGTGGACCGCGGTGTAGATCGCGACGATCGGGATCTTCCAGAGGAAGTCGAAGAAGAGGCTGCCGATCCCCATGCCGAGACTGGTGGCGGCGTCCTTGGTCTCGTACCCGGCGGCGTCCTCGTCGGGATGGAGCCGGTAGCTGACCATCTCCAGGACGGTGAGCAGGACGAAAGCCGGAATGGACCAGAACACGACGTCGGGCAGGTTCGGCATGGGGACGACGGTAGGGGCGCGGGTCGGACCCGGCTAGACGCTGTTACCGACAAGTATGCGAGACGGCTTGTCAGCAAGCTTTGGCACCTTCCGACAAGGCCGCTCGGCGTACGATCGCGGCGACGGCGGCCGCAGGGGGAGGAACTCCGTTGCAGGGAGTGGAAGTTGCGCTGGTTCGGCCGGCGGGGACGGCCCTAGACCCCCGCCGCCCCCAACAAGGACCCCGCCCCGTACGTCACCGCCATCGCCAGCGCCCCGCCGCCCATGTTGCGCAGGACCGCTCGGCCCGGTGGGGCCGCGCCCAGGCGGGCGCTCCACCAGCCGGTGGCGGCGAGGGCGGCCAGGACGGAGAGGACCGTGACCCAGAGGCGGATCGAGGCGGGCGGGAGGACGATCGCGAGGAGCGGGAGGAGGGCACCGACCGTGAAGGCGAGGAAGCTGGCGCCCGCCGCGTGCCAGGGGTTGGTGAGCTGGTCGGGGTCGATACCGAGCTCCACGCGCGCGTGGGCGCGCAGGGCGTCGCGTTCGGTGAGCTGTTCCGCGGCCTCGCGGGCCACGTCCGGGGAGAGGCCGCGAGCCGACAGGAGGTCCGTCAGCTCGGCCAGTTCCGCCTCGGGCTGTTCGCGCAGTTCGCGCCGCTCCTGGGCGAGAGCCGCCTTCTCCGAGTCGCGCTGGGTGGAGACCGAGACGTACTCCCCCGCCGCCATCGACATCGAGCCGGCGAGCAGGCCGGCCAGACCGGCGGTCAGGAGCGCGGCCTGCGACTCCGTCGCGCCGGCGACGCCCACGACGAGGCCCGCGGTGGAGACGATGCCGTCGTTGGCTCCGAGCACGGCGGCCCGGAGCCAGTTGAGACGGACGCCGAGACCGCCGCCGTGGGCTTCGTCGTGGGTGGGTGCTTCAGTCACCCCGGGAGGGTCTCACCCGGCCCCTCACCAGACACGGACCGACCCGCCCGGGGCGAAGGCGGGGCTGGTGGCGTCCGCCGGGACCTCCTTCAGGGGCTCGGCGATCTCCTCGACGGTCGGGCCGTGCACGGCCGCCAGGGAGTCCAGGAACGGCAGGTCGAAGCCGTAGACACGGGCCGCGTTGCCGCCGACCATCGCCGCGACCTCCTCCCTCGGCAGCCCCGCGTAGGCGATGCGGAGGCCTTCGCGGGAGTACGGAGTCGTGCCCTCGTCGTGCGGGTAGTCGCTGCCCCACATGATCTTGTCGAGGCCGATCCGGTCGCGCAGCGGCACCTCGTGCGGGCGCATGAAGCTCGCGCCCACGAAGCAGTTGTCCCGCCAGACCTCGCTGGGGCCCTTGCCCATGGACTCCGCGAGACCGGCGCCGAACTTGGATTCGGCGGTGGCGGCCCGCGAGGCCGCCGCGACCAGGCGCGCGTGGTAGTAGTCCAGCATCTCCATGACCCCGGGGATCCACCCCGAACCCTGCTCGGTCAGGACGAGCTTCAGGTCGGGGTGACGGCGGAAGGCTCCGCCGAACACCAGGTGCCACAGCGCCCGGTGCGAGAACCACGTCGTCTCCACCATGAACACGGCGCGCGCGGCCGGTTCGTCGCCGAGCGGCGGCGAGGCGGAGCCGCCGTGGTGGTTGACCGGGACGGCCAGCTCGGCGCAGACCGCCCAGATCGGGTCGTAGGACGTGGAGTACAGCTCGGGCACGCCCGAGCCCGGCGGGGCGCCGGGCAGCAGGATGCCGCCGGTGAGCCCCGCCTCCTTGGTGCGGCGGATCTCCCGTACCGCCTCGTCGACGTCGTTGAGGAGGATCTGCGCCACGCCCGCGCGGCGCCCCGGCGCGTCCGCGCAGAAGTCGGCCAGCCAACGGTTGTGCGCGCGCAGCCCGGCCCAGCGCTGCTCGAACTCCGCCCGCGTCGGGGCCGGTGCCATCAGTGAGGCGGAGGGGAAGAACGGCGGGATGGTGTTGGGGAAGACGACTTCGGCGACGATCCCGTCCGCCTCCAGCTCGCGCAGCCGTCGCCGCGAGTTCCAGTTGCGGTCGGCGGTGTCGGCGAGCAGGTCCTCGTACGGGTTGACGTAGCCGGCCGCCCAGGCGTCGAAGTCCTCGTGGTGCTTCTTCTCCAGGTACGGCTTGTAGTCCAACAGGTCCGCCCCCGCGTGGCAGTCCGCCGAGATGACCGTGTAGCGGTCCATCAGCTCACTCCCGGGGTCGGTCCCAGGGTCGGGAAGTCGTGGTCCGTCAGCCAGTGGCGGCCGACCTCGCGCGAACGCGCCCAGGACGCCTCCACCGCCGCCTGGTCGGGCGACTGGCCCAGCTCGGCGGGGGTCGGGCCGATCCGGCGGGCGATGGGATCGAGTTCGTGCACATCGAATCCGAAGACCTCGGCCGCCGCGAGACCCAGCATGCGGCGCGTCTCCGCCACCGGGATGTCGTGGAAGGTGTTCCGCAGCCACGCGCGCGTGTTGGGCCAGGTCCCCTCCGGGTGGGGGAAGTCGGAGCCCCACAGGATGTTGTCCACGCCGATCTCGTACCGCTGGGCCAGTTCGCGCCGCTTGGTGTTGGTGGCGCAGACGAAGACCTGGCGGTCCAGGTACTCGCTCGGCGGCCGCTTCAGCTCGGCGAACGGCGACAGCTTCTTCCCGCCGTGCGCGCCCAGGTAGAGCCGGTCCATGAACCACAGCAGGTTCGGCAGCCACCAACAGCCGGACTCGGCGACACCGAACCGCAGCCCCGGGTGGCGTTCGAAGACGCCGGACCAGAGCAGGAACCACAGCGGCCTGGCCGGCCACCAGGTCACCTCGCTGACGTAGATGCCGAGATGGTCGCCGTACTCCTCGCGCGGCGCCGCGCCCGAGTGGGTGACCAGCGGCATCCCGGTCTCGGCGGCGGCCGCCCAGATCGGGTCGTAGCGCGGGTCGTGGTACGGCTCCTTGTCCACCCACATGGAGGGGATCATCAGCGCCCCGAGCCCCGACTCCTTGGCCCGGTGGATCTCGGCGACGACCTTCGACGGCTCCGCCGTGATCGGCAGCAGCGCGACTCCGCAGTGGCGTTCGGGGTTCTGTCCGACGAACTCGGCCAGCCAGCGGTTGTGCGCCTGCGCGCCCGCCATGCCGAGCTCGGGGTCCTGGTCGCCGGAGAGTCCGAGGCCGACCCCGAAGGGCGCGGCGGTCTGGCTGTCGACGGCGTCCGCGTCGGGGAAGACGACCTCGGCGGCCACCCCGTCGCCGTCGAGCTCCTTGAGCCGCTGCGCGGCGTCCCAACCGCCCCGCAGCCCTTCCTCGTTGTCACTGAACCACTTGTTCGCGAAGTCCTCGTTGCGCACCCCGAGCCGGGTCATGGCCTCACGGCGGGCGTCGCGCCCGGCGAGGAACTCGTCGAAGGCGCGGTGGAAGCGGGAGTCGAGATAGGGCCGGTACCGCTCGGTGGGCAGACCGGCGTGGCAGTCGGAGGAGATGATCAGGTACGGGTCCTCATAGGTCATGGCGAAGCCCCTCAGTCGAGAATGAAGCTCTCCAGGTACGACGGGTTGGCGCGGTCGAGCATCGACTGCGAGCGCGCCCGGATCTGCCGGTCGCTGTGCTCGCTCGCCGGGAGCATCCAGAAGCGGTCGGCGCGGATGCCGTCGACGACGTGCTCGGCGACCTCCTCCACCGGGGTGAAGGCGACCTCGTGACCGGCGTCCTTCATGGCCGCCTCCCACTGGTCGAGGCTGCGGTACGGGGTCTTGCGCGGCCGCTCCTTGGCGTACCGCTCTGGCCTGTTGCGGTGCGACTCCCACAGACCGGTGCGCAGCATGTGCGGGCCGGGGAAGAGCACGGAGGCCCCCACGCGCGCGTGCTCCGCCTTCAGGTGCGCGTACAGCGACTCGGTCATGGTCACCACGGCCGCCTTGGTGACGGCGTACACGGAGGCGGTGGGCAGCGGGGCGATCCCGCCGTCGCCGGACGAGGTGTTGACGACGTGTCCGGGCTCGCCGCCGGCGATCATGCGGGGGACGAAGGCCTGGATGCCGTGGAAGACGCCCCAGACGTTGACGGCGAAGGCCCACTTCCAGTCGTTGGGCTCGTGCTCCCACATACGGCCCTCCGCGCCGGAGCCGACCCCGGCGTTGTTGCAGAGGACGTGGACGGCGCCGAAGGTGTCGTACGCCGCGTCGGCGAAGGCCCGTACGGAGGCGGCGTCACCGACGTCGACGGTCCTGGCGAGGATCTGGGCGCCGTCCTCCATGAGTTCCTCGGCCGCCTTGGCGAGCGCGGTCTCCTCCACGTCGCCGAGGACGACGGCGAGCCCCTCGGCGGCGAAGCGGCGCGCCATGGCGAGCCCGATGCCGCTCGCCGCGCCGGTGACGACGGCGACCTGTCCCTGTCGCAGCTCCATCAGACGCTTCCTTCCGGCGGGCCGTCGAGGATCTGCTGCGGGTCGTCGTACCGCTGGTGGATGTACGGCAGGAGGGCCTGGGCGCTCACGCGTTCCACGACCCGGCCCTTCTGGTCGGTGGTCTTCTCGCCGATGGTGATCTCGACGATCCGGCGGACGGGCAGGTCGGCCACGGGGTCGTACATGGACTCACGCAGCACGACGTCTCCGGTGACCTGTTCCAGCTTGCGCACCTTCTCGTTCCGGACGCAGTGGACGAGGACGGGGTCGGCGTCGAAGGCGGTGCCGTCCACGCCGGGCAGGAACTTGAAGTAGAAGTCGGTCTTCTCGGTGGGCTCGGGCAGCGGCAGCGGACCGGAGACCGCGCCGCGCACCTCGACGAAGGCGATGCCGTGGCGGGCGAGCGAGGCGCGGACGACGAGTCCGTCGCGTTCGACGACGACATCGCCGAGCTTCTTCGGTTCGCCGAAGACCTCACGGCCGCCGATGAGGGCGCGTTCCAGGGTCATCGGCATGACGAGCGGATACCAGCCCTCCTGGTCGCCGTGGGCGGCGGCGACGGCGACCGAGCCGGCGCCGAGGGGGTAGCCGGGCAGGTCGACCTGGGAGATGTTGGCCCGCACGAGGGGCCGCTCGGTGGGCTTCAGCGGTGGTGGCAGGACGGCCGCCACCACGTCCGGATCGGTCTCCCAGACGGCGACCACTCCGGTGGACCAGATGTCGGGGAGCTTCGCGCTCTTCGTGCGGGCCGCCGTGATCTCGGCGTCGGTGCGCGCCCCGTACCGTACTCGTGCCATGACGTACCACCCTTCAAGGGGTCGGGTCTGTAACACAGTTACACCGGCACCGAGGAAGGGTAAATAGGCGTGCACGCAACAGAATTGGGGGGACCGGATGGCGCGCACCGCACTCACCCGCGAGGAGGTCCTGGAGACCGCCGCCGCTCTGGTGAAGCAGGACGGCCCCGCCGCACTCACCATGCGCAAGCTCGCCGCCGAACTCGGCACCGCGGTCACCTCGATCTACTGGCACGTCGGCAACCGCGAGTCCCTGCTCGACGCGCTGGTCGAGCGGACGGTCGCCGACCTCTCCGCGATCACACCGCGCGGCCGCACACCCGCCGCGCGGATCGTCTCGGTGGCCCGCGCGCTCCGCCGCGATCTGCGCGAGCGTCCGCATCTGGTGGCGATGGTCCACGAACGGGGCCTGACGGAGCGGATGTTCCTGCCCACCCAGCGCGCCCTGGCCCACGAGGTGCACGCGGCCGGGCTGCGCGGCGCGCGGGCGGCGGAGGTGGTCAGGGCCGTGCAGTTCCAGGTCGTCGGCTACGTCCTGGTCGAGCGCAACCGCGAACGGGCCCCGGTCCAGTCGCCCGCCGAGGAGGAACTCTGGGAAGCCGAGACGACCGACCCGGACGACCCCGCCCTCGCCCGCGCCCTGGCCTCCCCGATCGACACGGAGCGCCTCTTCACCGCGTCCGTACGGGCCCTGGTGGACGGCCTGCTGGGGCCCGGCGGCGAGGGCGGCGGAACCCCGGACTGAGTCGACGGCACGCGCGCGTGGGGTCGTCCTGTGCGGCACCGCCCTCAGCGAGCCGGGGACCTGGTGGCCCCGCCGGGACGAGCGGGGGGCGGTCCGTGCCGGTGAACTGCCCTGCGGGCGCCCCGCCATGGCCGTGCGGAGCCGGACGACGCGTCAACGGCGTGACCGATTCCCGGCGCCCCGGGGGACACCGGGGGCGGCGTTGTCGGCGGCGGCCCGTATTCTCAGTGACCATGCTCGACGACCGTACGACAGCAGCGACGTGGCCGGCCGCCTACCCACAGGGGTACGCGGTCGTCGACGTGGAGACCACCGGACTCGCCCGCGACGACCGGATAGTCTCTGCTGCCGTCTACCGCCTCGACGCCCAGGGCAATGTCGAGGACCACTGGTACACGCTCGTCAATCCGGAGCGGGACCCGGGGCCGGTGTGGATCCACGGGCTGACCAGTGACGTCCTGGAGGACGCGCCGCTCTTCCCCGAGATCGCCGCCGAGTTCTCCGCCCGGCTCGACGGCCGGGTCCTGGTGGCGCACAACGCGATCTTCGACTGGCAGATGATCGCCAGGGAGTACGCGCGGGCCGAGCGCACCGCGCCGGTGCGGCAGCGGCTGTGCACCATCGCCCTCTCCAAGGAGCTGTCGCTCCCGCTGCCCAACCACAAGCTGGAGTCGCTGGCCGCGCACTACGGCGTCGTCCAGCAGCGGGCGCACAACGCGCTGGACGACGCGCGCGTGCTGGCCGAGGCTTTCCGGCCGAGTCTGCACACCGCGGCGGAGCGGAACGTGCGGCTGCCGCTGCTCGAATGCCGGCCGCTGACGGAGTGGGTGTCCACTCCGGCCGCGCCGCGGATCGGCTACCAGGCCTCGTACCACGCGAACAGCTGGCGTCCTTCGCGGAAGCGGCCGCCGTGCCCGCACCCCAACCCCGGGCGTTACGAAACGGACAAACCGCTCAAGCAGGGGATGCGGGTGGCGTTCTCCGGCGACACCTCCATCGACCGCGAGCTGCTGGAGGACCGCGCGGTCGAGGCGGGGCTGCACGTCGCGACCAGCGTCTCCCGGCTGACGAGTCTGCTGGTCACCAACGACCCGGACGCCGCCACCTCCAAGACGGTGAAGGCCAAGTCCTTCGGTACGCCGATCGTCGACGAGGCGGCCTTCACCCAGCTGCTGCGGGACGTGGCCCCGGCAGACGGGTGACGCACCGGGCGTGCCGCCCGCGCTTAGCCGGGCGCACGTCGCACCCTGTGGCGCATGGCACGTTGTGAGGTCTGCGGAAACGATTACGGCATGTCCTTCGAGGTGCACGCGCAGGGCGCGGTGCACGTCTTCGACTGCTTCTCCTGCGCCATTCACCGCATGGCGCCCATCTGTGAGCACTGCAAGGTGCAGATCATCGGCCAGGGCGTCGAGGTCGAAGGCAGCTGGTACTGCGGCGGCCACTGCGCCCGCGCGGAGGGAAAGGTGGGGATCGTCGACCACGTCTGAGCCCCGGGCGCCCCGCGCGACCGGAACCCCCGTGCGTGCACCCCATGACCACAGTTGTACGGTCATGGGGTGTACCGCTTCCTGTTGTCCCGGCAGTGGGTGATCCTCACCCTCGTCGCCCTCGTCCTCGTCCCGACGATGGTCGAGCTGGGCTTCTGGCAGTTCCACCGGCACGAGCGCCGTGTCGCCCAGAACGCCCTGATCGCGGAGAACCTGAAGGCGAAACCGCGCCCGGTCCAGGAGCTGACCTCCCCCGGCCACACCGTCCCGCGCGCCGACTACTGGCGCCGGGTCACCGCCACCGGCACCTTCGACACCGCGCACGAGGTCGTCGTCCGGCGCCGCACCAACGCCGACGACCGCCAGGGCGTGATGGTGCTCACACCGCTGGTCCTGAAGGACGGCCGGGTCGTCCTGGTCAACCGCGGCTGGGTCCCGGCCGCCCCCGACCAGAAGGCGTACCCCGAGGTCCCGCCGGCTCCCAAGGGCGAGATCACCGTCACCGGCCGGCTCAAGGCCGACGAGACGACCGACGCCAGCGGCATCAAGGATCTGCGCGGGCTGCCGGACCGTCAGGTGATGCTGATCAACAGCGCGCAGCAGGCCGAACTCCTCGGCCGCGAGGTCCTCGGCGGCTACCTGGAGCAGACGGAGCCCGAGCCGGCGGGGAACACCCCCGAACTGGTTCCCGAGCCGGACCACGACTCCATCGGCGCGCACATGGCGTACGCCGTGCAGTGGTGGCTCTTCACGGCCGGTGTGCCGGTCGGCTGGTTCATCCTGGTGCGCCGCGAGAAGCGTGACCGGGAGGCCGCGGCCCGCACCGACGGAGCCGCGGGAACCCCGGAGCCGGCGCCCGCGGCCGTCTAGAGCCCGCCGCCCCTGATCCGTCGGCCAGGCCCTGGGCCGTCATGCCCCTTTGATTGACCGTCGTCGCTTCCGGGAACACGCCAAAGCGTGACGCAAAGTATCGACGACTACGCCCTCATCGGCGATCTGCAGACCGCCGCGCTCGTCGGCCGCGACGGGTCGATCGACTGGCTGTGTCTGCCGCGCTTCGACTCGGCCGCCTGCTTCGCCGCGTTGCTCGGCGACGAGGACAACGGTCACTGGCGGATCGCACCCAAGGGCGCCACGGTCTGCACCCGCCGGGGCTACGCGGGCGACTCCCTCGTTCTGGAGACGTACTGGGAGACCCGCACCGGCACCGTGAAGGTCGTCGACTTCATGCCGCAGCGCGACAAGGCGCCCGATGTCATGCGGATCGTCGAGGGTGTCAGCGGCAGCGTCGAGATGAGCTCGGTGCTGCGGCTGCGCTTCGACTACGGCTCGATCGTGCCGTGGGTCCGGCGCAGCGACGGCCACCGGGTGGCCGTGGCGGGGCCCGACTCGGTGTGGCTGCGCAGCGATCCGCCGGTGAAGACCTGGGGTCAGCAGTTCGCCACCTGCTCCTCGTTCACGGTCGACGAGGGCGAGAAGGTGGCGTTCGTGCTCACCTGGCACCCCTCGCACGAGCCGCGTCCTGACCTGATCGAGCCCTTCGGCGCCCTCGAGGAGTGTCTGACGGACTGGCGCGACTGGTCGGCGCGCTGTACGTACGACGGCCCGTACCGGGACGCGGTGCTGCGCTCGCTGATCACGCTGAAGGCGCTCACGTACGCGCCGACGGGCGGCATCATGGCCGCGCCGACCACCTCGCTCCCGGAGGAGCTGGGCGGCGTACGGAACTGGGACTACCGCTCCTGCTGGCTGCGCGACTCGACCCTCACCCTCGGCGCGCTGCTGTCGGCCGGCTATGTCGACGAGGCGGTGGCGTGGCGCGACTGGCTGCTGCGGGCGGTGGCGGGCGATCCGTCCGATCTGCAGATCATGTACGGGCCGGCGGGCGAGCGCCGGCTCCCCGAGATGTCGGTGCCCTGGCTGCGCGGCTACGCGGACTCGGCGCCGGTACGGATCGGGAACGCGGCGGTGGATCAGTTCCAGCTCGATGTGTACGGCGAGGTCATGGACTCGCTCGACATGGCGCGGGCGGCGGGGATCCCGGCCGAACGGCACGCCTGGAACCTGCAGCTGAGCCTGCTGGGGTTCCTGGAGTCGACCTGGCGGGAGCCGGACGAGGGGCTGTGGGAGGTACGCGGGCCGCGCCGCCACTTCGTGCACTCGAAGGTGATGGCCTGGGTCGCCGCCGACCGGGCGGTGCGCGCCCTCGAGACGGATCCCTCGCTGCGCGGGGACGCGGCGCGGTGGCGGGTGATGCGGGACGAGATCCACGCCGAGGTGTGCGCGAAGGGGTACGACCCGGAGCGCAACACCTTCACGCAGGCCTATGGCTCGCGGGAGCTGGACGCGGCGACGCTGCTGATCCCGCGGGTCGGGTTCCTGCCGCCGGACGATCCCCGGGTGGTGGGGACGGTCGACGCGGTGCGCAAGGAGCTGACGCACGGCGGGTTCGTCCGCCGCTACAGCACCGAAGGCGTCTCGGTGGACGGCCTGCCCGGCGGGGAGGGAACGTTTCTCGTCTGCTCCTTCTGGCTCGCGGACGCGCTGCGGATGACCGGGCGGGAGAGGGAGGCGCGGGAGCTCTTCGAGCGTCTGCTGGACCTGCGCAACGATGTGGGGCTGCTGGCGGAGGAGTACGACCCGGTGGGGCGGCGGCAGCTGGGCAACTTCCCGCAGGCGTTCAGCCACATCGGCCTGGTGGGGACCGCCCTCGCGCTGCCGTGGGAGGAGGCGGCAGGATAGGCCCATGGATCTTGGACTGAAGGACCGTGTGTACGTGGTGACCGGCGCGACGCGCGGGCTCGGCCGGGCGTCGGCCGAGGCGCTGCTCGCCGAGGGCGCGAAGGTGCTGATCACCGGGCGCGAGGAGAAGTCGGTCGCCGAGGCGGCCGAGGAGCTGGGCCCGGGCGCGGCCGGTCTCGCCGCCGACAACTCCGACCCCGGGGCGCCCGCTCGGCTGATCGCCGAGGCACGGTCCCGCTTCGGCCGCTTCGACGGCATCCTCGTCAGCGTGGGCGGCCCGGCTCCGGGCTTCGGCGCGGACAACAGCGACGAGCAGTGGGCGTCGGCGTTCGACTCGGTCTTCCTCGGGGCGGTACGGATGGCCCGGGCGGCGGCGGAGACGCTGACCGAGGGCGGCGTCATCGGCTTCGTGCTCTCCGGCTCCGTCCACGAGCCGATCCCGGGGCTGACGATCTCCAACGGGCTGCGCCCGGGGCTCGCCGGCTTCGCGAAGTCCCTCGCGGGCGACCTCGGTCCGCGGGGCATCCGGGTCGTGGGCGTCCTGCCGGGGCGCATCGACACCGACCGGGTGCGTTCGCTCGACGCGATGTCGGGCGACGCGGACGCGGCTCGGGCGGCGAGCGAGTCCCGTATCCCCCTGCGCCGCTACGGCACGCCGGAGGAGTTCGGCCGCACGGCGGCGTTCCTGCTGTCGCCGGCGGCCTCGTACGTGACGGGCGTGATGGTCTCGGTGGACGGCGGGGCGCGGCACGGGTTCTGACGGGCAGCCCGCGCGCCGCGTCACGTCACCCGGCTCGCGCGGTGCTTGACCGCGCGGAAGCGGGCCTCCGTCGGGAGAGACGGCAGGCCCGTCGATCCGCGGGCGTTCTCGAGGGCCTCGCCCGACAGTGTGGCCAGGGCCTGGCGCGGAGAGGCGTAGGGCTCCAGTCGCAGGGCGACGCGGGTGTGGGGCGCCCTGCGACGGCCCGTCAGGGCGACCCGGGCGCGAGCCACGCCGTCCTGCGCCGCCGCATCCGCCTCCATGACGGATTCGAGTGCCCGGCCCCGTACCGTCGCGCCCTCACCGTCGCCGGTGTCGACCAGGACCTCCGCGAGCCGGCCCCGGCGGAACTGGGCGACCAGCCACCACAGGGCCAGGAGCACGACGAGCCCGAGGACGGCGATGACCACCGGCCACCACCAGCCCTCGTCACGCCAGCGCTGCCGGTCCACCTTGCTCAGCAGGACGTCGGAGGGCCCCGACCAGGGCCACCACGAGGGAACCCCCAGGTCGAAGCCGGCCGCGAGGACCGCTCCGCCGCCGACGACGAGCAGCAGGCCCACGAGTCCGAGCAGCACCCGGTTGACGCGCCGGAGAACGACACTCACCCTCTTCACCTCTTCCTCGACGGTCGGGCCACCCGTACGTTCAGCGCCGGAGGACGCGCGAGCGCCAGTTCGTCGATGGCGGTACCGAGCGCGCGCTCGACGTCGGCACGCACCTCGTCGAGTGGGCGGAAGTGCGAGACCGCCCGCACCGCAACCTTCCTGCGCCCCGTCCGTACCTGTGCCGACTGCACGCCGGAGACCTCCATGGCCCGGTCCCGCAGGATCAGCGCCGCGGCCCGGCGATCGAGTCCGGCCCGTACGTCGGCGTGGTCGCGCCGCATCGGGAGGACGGCGCGGAGGCCCGGGGTGGCGGCCAGGACCAGGAGCCAGGCGCCGAGGAGTACGGCCACGCTCGCGCCGGCCAGGACCCAGGAGTTGTCTAGGGGCCGGGTGGCGAGTTCGTCGGCGACCTCGCGCCGCCAGGCCATGGCCGTGTGGTCGGCCCGTACCGCGGCCACGTCGTAGAGCAGCAGCCCGGCGCCGCCGAGGACGACGAGGGCGAGCAGCGCCGCCGGGATCCGCCGTACCGCCCAGAAGCGGCCCGCCGCGGCTTCCGGCGGCGCGTCCTTCGGTACGGGTACGGGGTCGACCTCGGTGTCCGTTCCGGGGGTCGTGCTCATCGCAGCCCCCGCCCGGACGGTTCGCGCGCCGTGCGCGGCGAGTGCAGGCGCTCCACATGGACGGTCACCTCGGGCACCTCCATACCGACCAACTCCCTTACCCGACGCATCACGTGACTGCGGACCGCGCCGCACTGGCGGCCGAGGTCGACGGGGTATCCGAGCTCCAGGCTCACCGAGACCCGGGCGATGTCACGTTGAACGACGACCGAGGCGTGCGGCTTGGAGCCGCCGGGAGGTACGGCCTCGACCGCCTCCCGTGCGGCCCGCGCGGCGATCTTCGCGACGACCCGGTCGGCGATCGTCGTGGCCCCGCGGCCGGCGGGGCCCACCGGATCTGCTGCCACCCCCCGTCACCGCCGCCGGTAGCTGCGCTCGCGACCCCGGGGGAAGTCGCCGCGCTCGCGACTCCGGAAGAAGTCGCCTGGTTCGAGGTCCCCCTCGAGGAACCTCCCGACCACGAAGCCGACCGCGCCCAACGCCGCGACCAGCACAAACGCTCCGAAACCGCCGAAGTACCCGGCGAAGCCGAGAGCCATTCCGGCCACCAGGCCGATCACCGCCATGCTCATATCGAGCCCTTTCCGCCAGGCCGACAGCGGCTACTGGAGCCGCTGCTCCGACTCCTCTTCGTCCTCTTCGTCGGGCAGCTTCACATCGCTGACCGCGATGTTGACCTCGACGACCTCCAGGCCGGCCATCCGCTCGACGGCCGCGATGACGTTCTCGCGGACGGCCCCGGCGACGTCGGCGATCGCGACGCCATAGTCGACGACGATCTCCAGGTCGAGCGCGGTCTGCACCTCACCGACCTCGGCCTTCACACCTCGCGTGGCGCTCGACCCGCCGCCGCCCGGCACCCGTTCGCGTACGGCACCCATGGTGCGGGAGAATCCGCTGCCCATGGCGTGCACGCCCACGACGTCTCGGGCGGCGAGGCCGGCGATCTTCTCCACGACCCCGTCGGCGATGGTGGTCCGGCCGCGGGTGGCAGGATCGCCGCCGCCACGCTTGGTCACATTCGGTTCCCTGGGGTGCGCGGGATCGTTCATGACATCTATCCCTTCCCTGCAGATATGTACTTCTTCGCCCACATTAAGTGCGCTTGCCCGGTCTTGCGCCAGGGATGCGGCAGGCTGGGTACATGACGACGACAGCGGGGACGGGATGGACGGCGGCGGTACGCGAGCGGCTCGGGCCGGGCCGGCTGCTGCCGCTCGGTGAGGCGGCGGACGGCGCGTGGCTGACGGAGCGCGCGGCGCGCGCCGTGCTGCTGCGGGCGGTCTCGGCCGTACGGGGGGTGGTACCGGGCACGCTTCGGGTGGGGCTCGTGGAAGCGGGCGCCGAGGCGCCGTTCCCGGTGCCGCCGGGTGGGCTGCCGCCGGGGACGCTGCGGATCTCGGCGGAGTTCGCGGCGGAGTACGGGACGGAGTGGAGCAGGCCGCTGCCGACGCTGGCCAAGGAGGCGCGGGAGGCCCTGTTCGCCTCGGCGAAGGAGCAGTTGGGCCTGGCGGTCGTGGAGGTGGACCTCCGGGTGACGGGGCTGACCGAGCCCGGGTCGGAGGCTCCGGCGGATTCACCGGACGCCACTCCTCCACCCGGGCGAACCTCGCCGGCCCCGGAGGACCCGGCGGCCGTCGCCGCCCTCGCGGTCGAGGGTGTGGCGGCTCTTACCGATGTGCTGGGCACCGCGGTCCATCGCGGCCCGGAAATGCTCCGTGTGGAGGTGGCGGTGGCCGCCGGACACCGGGCCCTGGACGTGGCCCGAGCCGTGCGCACGACGGCGACCGCGACCGCGCCCGAGGGGACGGCGGTCACGGTCCTGGTGTCGGAGATCCGCTGAGGGCGGTGTCAGTCGCCGAGGCCCGCCAGGTCGCGCAGGCGGCGGGCCTGGGCGGCGCGTTCGGCGGTGCGCTGGTCCTCGTAGGAGCGGCCGGCGGCGCCCTGGAGCAGCGCCTTGGTCTCAATGACCGCGTCGCGCGGCGCGCCGAGCAGTGCGGCGCTCAAGTCCCGTACCGCGGCGTCCAGTTCGTCACCGGGCACGGCGATGTTGGCGAGGCCGATACGCTCGGCCTCCTGCGCGTGGACGAAGCGGCCGGTGGCGCAGATCTCCAGCGCGCGAGCGTAGCCGACGAGCGAGACGAGCGGGTGCGTGCCGGTCAGGTCCGGCACGAGGCCCAGGCTGGTCTCGCGCATGGCGAACTGCACGTCCTCGGCGACGACCCGCAGGTCGCAGGCGAGGGCGAGCTGGAACCCGGCACCGATGGCGTGCCCCTGGACAGCCGCGATCGACACGATGTCGCTACGGCGCCACCAGGTGAACGCCTCCTGGTACTCGGCGATGACCGCGTCCAGGTCCTCGTCCGAACCACGTGCCAGATCGAGGAAGGACGGCTCTCCGTCGAAGCCCTCGGGCGTGAACGCCTGCCGGTCGAGCCCGGCGGAGAAGGACTTGCCCTCGCCACGCAGGACCACGACCCGCACGCTGCCCGGCAATGACCGTCCGGCTTCCGTCAACGCCCGCCACAGAGCGGGAGACTGGGCGTTGCGCTTCGCCGGGTTGGTCAGGGTCACCGTGGCAACGGCGTCCTCGACGGTGAGCCGTACACCGTCCTTGTCGAACACGAGCACAGAGTCGAGCGAAGTCATGGGGCGCCTCCGGTTCCGGTGCAGCACTGCTAAGTGACTGCACAGTAACCACCCGGACGACCGCACGGTCGACCGGGTGGCCACCGCGAAACCGATGGACCCGACGAACCGCGCCCCTGTCAGGCCGAGGCGGCCTTCTTGCCCCGCGTCGCCCCGCCGCGTCCACGCAGCGTGACTCCGGACTCACTGAGCATCCGGTGGACGAATCCGTAGGAGCGACCGGTTTCCTCGGCCAGCGCCCGGATGCTCGCACCGGAGTCGTACTTCTTCTTCAGGTCTGCCGCGAGCTTGTCGCGCGCGGCGCCGGTCACCCGGCTGCCCTTCTTCAGAGTCTCGGCCACCCGTGCCTCCTCATGGGAAGTGCGCTCTGGACTTCTCATGATCACCCCTTCCGGACGTCCTGGCCACCCATTCGACAAGGTCCGTGCCACAAGGTTTGCGGGCGCGGAAGGTCCCGTCACGACCGGAATCTCACATTCCGCAGTACGCGGACCACGGCCCGGAACCGCTCGGGACGGGAAGTGCCAGGTCAGCGACGCACACGGGGCACAAGGACGGCGCGGCCCCTGGCGGAAGGATTCCGCAGGGGCCGCGCCGGGGGTATGAGACGCACTCACTCAGATGAAGGATCACCCATGAGCCGAATGATCCATACCGAGATGATCAGGCGAGGGCCACCAGGTCCTTGTAGTCCGGACCCCACAGGTCCTCGACACCGTCCGGGAGCAGGATGATCCGCTCCGGCTCCAGCGCGTCGACCGCGCCCTCGTCGTGGGTGACGAGGACGACCGCGCCCTTGTACGTGCGCAGCGCGCCGAGGATCTCCTCGCGGCTGGCGGGGTCGAGGTTGTTGGTCGGCTCGTCCAGGAGCAGCACGTTCGCCGAGGAGACGACCAGGGTGGCCAGCGCCAGCCGGGTCTTCTCACCGCCGGAGAGGACCCCGGCCGGCTTGTCGACGTCGTCGCCGGAGAAGAGGAAGGAACCGAGCGTCTTGCGCACCTCGACGAGGTCGAGGTCGGGCGCGGACGACCGCATGTTCTCCAGGACCGTGCGCTCCGGGTCGAGCGTCTCGTGCTCCTGGGCGTAGTAGCCGAGCTTGAGGCCGTGGCCCGGGGTGACCTCTCCCGTGTCGGGGGTCTCGGCCCCGGCGAGCAGGCGCAGCAGCGTAGTCTTGCCCGCACCGTTGAGGCCGAGGATGACGACGCGCGAGCCCTTGTCGATGGCGAGGTTCACGTCGGTGAAGATTTCGAGTGAGCCGTACGACTTGGACAGGCCCTCCGCCGTGAGCGGGGTCTTGCCGCAGGGCGCGGGCTCCGGGAAGCGGAGCTTGGCGACCTTGTCGGAGACCCGGACCGCCTCCAGCCCGGAGAGCAGACGCTCGGCGCGCTTGGCCATGTTCTGGGCGGCGACCGTCTTGGTGGCCTTGGCGCGCATCTTGTCGGCCTGCGAGTTGAGGGCGGCGGCCTTCTTCTCGGCGTTCTGGCGCTCCCGCTTGCGGCGCTTCTCGTCGGCCTCGCGCTGCTGCTGGTAGAGCTTCCAGCCCATGTTGTAGACGTCGATGGTCGAGCGGTTGGCGTCCAGGTAGAAGACCTTGTTCACGACGGTCTCGACGAGGTCGACGTCGTGGGAGATGACGATGAAGCCACCGCGGTAGGTCTTGAGGTAGTCGCGCAGCCAGACGATGGAGTCGGCGTCGAGGTGGTTGGTGGGCTCGTCGAGGAGCAGGGTGTCGGCGTCGGAGAACAGGATCCGGGCCAGCTCGACCCGGCGGCGCTGACCGCCGGAGAGCGTGTGCAGGGGCTGGCCGAGGACGCGGTCGGGCAGACCGAGGGCGGCGGCGATGGTGGACGCCTCGGCCTCGGCGGCGTATCCGCCCTTGGTGAGGAACTCGGTCTCCTGGCGCTCGTACTGCCGCATGGCCTTGTCGCGGGTGGCGCCGGAGCCGGTCGCGATGCGCTCCTCGTTCATCCGCATCTTGCGGATCAGGACGTCGAGGCCGCGGGCGGAGAGGATGCGGTCCCGGGCGAGGACGTCGAGGTCGCCGGTGCGCGGGTCCTGCGGGAGGTAGCCGACCTCGCCGGAGCGGGCGATCTGCCCGCCGGCGGGCATGCCCTCGCCCGCGAGGCACTTGGTGAGGGTGGTCTTGCCCGCTCCGTTGCGGCCGACGAGGCCGATGCGGTCGCCCTTGGCGATACGGAAGGAAGCGGACTCGATGAGGATGCGGGCGCCGGCGCGCAGCTCGATGCCGGAAGCGGTGATCACGGACAGACTCCAGGGCGGGGGTGGACGGCGGAAGGGCTCTCGGGCGGTTCGACGCCGCTAGTGCACGAGGAGAATGGCCATGCGGCCAGTCTAACGGGCCCCTGCAACTGCTTTTCGGCCATGCCCGGACGGCGGGGCCTCGGCACCGGCTCACACCCGCCTTACACCGCGTTCCGCACAAGCCCGATAAAAGGGGCGAGCCCTGCCGGATTCGCCGATACTCGGGCGCAGGGCGGCGACCACTGCCGCGGCGGAGACGGCAGAGGTGGTGGCCCATGCAGTTCGACGACGACGCCGATCTGGACACCTCGGAGGTCCGGGACGTCCGCGGCAGCCGCATCCCCGGCGGGAAGGCCACCGTCGGCGGCGGAATCGTCGGCCTCATCGCGCTGATCCTCGGGATGCTCTTCGGGGTGGGCCCCGAGCAGCTCGGGCTCTCCTCCGGCGCCCCCGAGCCGGTGGCGACCTCCTCCTCCCTGGCCCAGGTCCAGCGGACCTGCCGGACCGGCGCGGACGCGAACACCCGCGAGGACTGCCGGATCGTGGCGGTCGTCAACAGCGTGCAGGACTTCTGGCGGGCGGAGTACGAGCGGCGGGGCGGCCGGTACGGGGACGCGCGCACGGTGATGTTCTCCCACCGGGTCGCGACCGCCTGCGGCTCGGCCACTTCGGCGGTCGGGCCGTTCTACTGCCCCGGGGACCGGCAGGTCTATCTGGACCTGGGGTTCTTCGACGAGCTGCGGACGACGTTCGGATCGACCGGCGGCCCCTTCGCCCAGGCGTACGTGGTGGCGCACGAGTACGGCCATCACGTGCAGAACATGACGGGCACCCTGGCCCGCTCCCAGGA
The DNA here is from genome assembly GCF_040645695.1 of Streptomyces sp. NPDC046712. Taxonomy (NCBI): domain Bacteria; kingdom Bacillati; phylum Actinomycetota; class Actinomycetes; order Kitasatosporales; family Streptomycetaceae; genus Streptomyces; species Streptomyces sp. NPDC046712. The sequence continues at coordinate 56,137 of NZ_JBEYYW010000019.1, forward strand.
CGGACGTGCGGGCGCGAACTCGAACGCCGTACGGGTGGAGCTGCAGGCGGACTGCTACGCCGGGGTCTGGGCGCACCACGCGACGACCACGCCGGACGAGAAGACCGGGCGGCCGCTGATCACGAGGCTGACGGACGCCGACATCCGCGACGGCCTGGGCGCGGCGGCCGCGGTGGGCGACGACCGGATCCAGGAGAGGTTCCAGGGCCGGGTGACACCGGAGAACTGGACGCACGGCTCCGCCGCACAGCGTCAGCAGTGGTTCGCCACCGGCTTCCGCACGGGCGACATGGCGCGCTGCAACACCTTCCGGTGAGGCGGCTCGTTGTCGGTTTCCAAATGCCAGACTGAGACCCAGGTCACATTCCGAGGTTTCAGGCGCATCAGGCGAGTAAGGAGTGATCGGGATGGCTGAGGCACCCCACATCTGTCCGACCCTGACCTACGACGACGCGCACACCGCGATCAAACAGCTCACGGAGGCGTTCGGCTTCACCCGCACCGCGGTGTACGAGGGCGAGGACGGCAAGGTCGCGCACGCCGAGCTGTCGTACGGGAACGGCATGGTGATGCTCGGGAGCAAGGGGACGGGCAGCGAGTTCGACAAGCTGATGGAGGGCTCCGGGCCCGTCGGGGTGTACGTCCACGTGGACGACGTGGACGCACACCACGCACGGGCGGTGGAGCACGGCGTCGAGATCGTCATGCCGCCCACGGACCAGGAATACGGCTCGCGGGACTACATCGCCCGGGACGCCGAGGGCAACATCTGGAGCTTCGCCACGTACCTCCCGGGCGGCGCGGAGTAGCGGACCCCCGCGCGCGCCCCGGCGCGGACCCTCACGCTCCCCCGGTGTGGACCTGGAAGGCCGCCCTGCGGACGGCCTTGGCGAGGGCCGGGTCGGGGTGGGCGGCGGCGAGGGCCACCAGGACCTGGACCGTACGGGGGTGTCCGACGGCCCTGACCTCGTCGAGGAGGGCCGGAACGGTGCCCTGCACGGCGGAGTCGAGGTGGCGGACGAGCAGCGCGCTCTCGCCGTGGTCGGCGACGGCCGCGGCGGTGTCCACCCAGAGCCAGGTGGCCTCCTCGCGGGTGAGCACGTCCGGGGCGTCGTCGGGGTCCGCGCCGTCGTACTCGGCGAGCCAGAGCAGGGCGTAGGGACGGAGCGACGCCTCCTCGGCGGCGGCGCGGACCTCGGCCTCGGCGGGGGCTCCGACGACCCGGAGCGCCTCGAAGGCGAGACCGCGGAGCAGGGCGTCCTCGCCGCGGGCGACGGCGAGGAGCTCGGTGACCGCGCTGGAGAGCGTGCGGGCGGCGAGCCAGGCGCGGTACTCGTCACGGGCCGGGCCGGGGGTGAGGCGGGCGCAGCCGCGGAGCATGTCCTCGGCGGACTGCTCGATGTTGCCGGCCGGGCTCTGGGCGGCGACGCAGATCTGCTCCAGCTTGACCCAGACCGCCCAGTTGCCGAGGGGGGTCAGGGTCGCCTGGCCCTCGCCCAGGGTGAGTGCGCCGACGGCGGCGAGGCCCTCCAGGGCCCAGTCGAGGAGGGCGGGGAGCCCGTCGGGGTCCGGGCCCGCGTCCGCGTCCGGGGCGTGGCCCTGGACGGGGACCTCGCAGCGCTCCTCGCGCAGCTCCTCCACCCGCTGCTGGAGCAGGTCGAGAAGGGCGGGGACGAGCACGGGGCCGGCGGAGAGCTGGAGGAGGGAGAGCACCTGGGGGACGGCCTCGACGACCTCGGCCACGGCGCCGGGTGCCACGTCCTCGGGGGCGGGGTGCACGAGCGACCAGGCGTCGAACAGGGCGACCCAGCCGCGCAGCACCGCCGAGTCGTCGCGGTCCCAGGCGTGCAGGCGCCAGCCGGGGCGGGCGGTGCCGCCGTGGAGTTCGACGAGTCCGGCGAGCCGGGCCCGGTCCCAGCCGGCCCGGACCTGGCCGGGCGTCAGGTCCAGTGCGGCGGCGGCGCGTTCCTGGGCGGGGACGGCGTCGGGGTCGGCCTCGGGACCGGTCGGGGCGGTGGCCCCGGCGCCGCGCTCGACGGCGGCCCAGCGGGCGATCCGTACGGCGTCGGCGAGGACGGTCCGTGCCTGGCGGGCCAGCTCCGCGCGGGGCGGAGTGCCCTCGGGCGGCCGCGGCGCCGGCCGGGTGCGCCGCGTCGTCACAGCCCGTCGGGCGGTGGCGAGTGCCCGCGGACGGACGAGTCGGAGTCTGGAGTTGCGCGCCATTTGCTCATCAGGCTTTCGAGACGTCACGGAGGCAGTCTTCCCGCTGACGGCCCGAAAGCCCAATCGGAATCGGCAGCGCCGGTGGAACGCCGCCGAGGAGGGGTCAGATCAGGGGGGTGAGGAAGCGACGCAGGGCCTCTTCGTAGCGGACCGGGTCGGCGTTCCACATCGAGGCGTGCGGGGCGCCGCGGACCGTGTGCAGGGTGACCAGTTCGGGGCGGCGGGCGGCCAGCTCGAGGGACGGCTCCCAGGGGGCGATGGTGTCGTCGGGGCCGTGGAAGACGAGGGTCGGCACGCGCAGCCCGGCCGGGTCGGCGACCTCCTGGAGACGGTCGCCGTGCAGACCGGCCCTGCCCCGGGCGGCTCGGACCGCGAGCGGGAGCAGCGGGCCGGGGACGCCGCGGGCCGCGGCAAGGTTGCGCAGGGTGGCCTCGCGGTCGAGCACCGGGGAGTCCAGGACGAGGCCGCGGACCACGTCCCGTACGCCGGAGTCGGCGGCGGCGTGCAGGGCCATCGCGGCGCCCGTGCCCCAGCCGTACAGGACGACCTGCTGGGCGCCCTTGCGGACGGCGTGGCGGAGGGCCGCGTCGACGTCGCGCCACTCGGAGTCGCCGAGGTGGCCGAGGCCGTCCGGGGACGGGGGCGCGCCCTCGTCCCCGCGGTAGGCCACGCAGAGGACGGGGATCTGCCGTCGGGAGAGGAACGGCACGAGGTTGAGGGGGTGCCGGCGGGTGGTGCCGAGGCCGTGCAGGGCGATCACCCAGGTGGAGCGGGCCCCTGGGACGAGCCAGGCGGGCAGGGTGCCGAGTTCGCCGGGGATCTCGACGTCCTCGTGGTCGAGGCCGAGCGCGCTGTGCGGGGTGCCGCTGTGCAGCTCGGGGGTGAGACGGACCCGGGCGCCGGGTTCCAGGGTGCCGAGTTCGACCCGTTCCAGGCGGCGGACGACGGTGTCCGCGGTGTGCGGGACGCGGTCGAGGACGGGTCCGACGACGGCGTGGACGTCGGGGCCCTGGATCCCGTACGTACCGGGACGCAGGGAGGCGAGGCTGCGGGTGAGGGTGACCCGGTCGGGTCCCGTGTCGTGCACGGTGAGCCGGGGGTCGCCGGGCAGGGGCCGTCCGGACGCCGCCTTGAGGGCGGCGTCGCCGGCGTACCGGCCGGCCGCGACCGCGGCCGCGCCGACACCGATCAGAGTGGTGACGGCCGCTGCCGTCGCTGTAGCCGGGCGCACTGTCCCAGTGTCGGCAGGGCGGCGGCTGGCTGCCACCGGACAGACCCGGACGGACCCTCCCGGGTCTGCCCCTGGGGAGTGACGTGGATCTCGTCCGCGGGTCCCCCGGTCGGCTGATGCGGTCCAGAGGGTGACACGGGACGGGAGTGACGGAAGTGGAGGAAGTCTCATCTGCCCTGTAACCGCATGGCTTACCCCGGGTTGCACGGGGACCACATCGTGGACAGGTGGCCTCCCGCACGGCTAAGCGGAATGCTCCGACACCGGATAGGGACACCATGCAGCCCGACCCAGTTCACCTTCCGTTCACTCAGGTTGCCTACGTTCGACCAGCCACTGACGTCAAACGATTGCCTGGGTAAATGGAACACATCACGCTGCTGCTCGCGATTGTGGTCGTGACAGCTCTCGTGTTCGATTTCACGAACGGTTTCCACGACACCGCCAACGCGATGGCGACGACCATCTCGACCGGTGCCCTCAAGCCCAAGACGGCGGTGGCCATGTCCGCCGTGCTCAACCTGGTCGGCGCGTTCCTGTCCGTGGAGGTCGCCAAGACGATCTCCGGCGGGATCATCAACGAACAGGGCATTCGTACCGAAGTGATCTTCGCGGCGCTCGTCGGCGCCATCCTCTGGAATCTGCTGACCTGGCTCATGGGTCTGCCGTCCAGCTCCTCCCACGCCCTCTTCGGCGGCCTCATCGGCGCGGCCGTGATGTCGGCCGGCTGGTCGGCCGTCAACGGCGGCACCATCGTCACCAAGGTGCTCATCCCCGCGGTCGCCGCGCCGCTCGTCGCCGGCCTCGCCGCGATGGCGGCCACCAGGCTGACGTACAAGATCACCTCCCGGACCGACGAGAAGTCCACGGCCAAGGGCTACCGGGTCGGCCAGATCGCCTCCGCCGGTCTCGTCTCCCTCGCCCACGGCACCAACGACGCGCAGAAGACCATGGGTGTCATCACCCTGGCCCTGGTCACCCAGGGTGTCGTCGCCCCCGGCTCCAACCCTCCGATGTGGGTCGTCGTCTCCGCCGGTGTCGCGATCGCGCTCGGCACCTACCTCGGCGGCTGGCGCATCATCCGCACCATGGGCAAGGGGCTCACCGACCTGCAGCCGCAGCAGGGCTTCGCCGCCCAGACCAGCGCCGCCACGGTCATCCTGGCCTCGTCCAACCTGGGCTTCTCCCTCTCCACCACGCAGTCCTGCTCCGGCGCCGTGATGGGCGCGGGCCTCGGCCGCAAGGGCGGTGTCGTCCGCTGGTCGACCGCGACCCGGATGTTCGTCGCCTGGGGTCTGACCCTGCCCGCCGCGGGCCTGGTCGCCGCAGGCGCCGAGTTCCTCACCAAGCAGGGCAGCTGGGGCGTCGCCGCCGTCGCGGTCCTCCTCGTCTCCGGCTCGGGCGTCATCTGGGCGCTGTCGCGCCGCAAGCCGGTCGACCACCACAACGTCACGGCCGACGACATCGACGCCGAGCCCGCTGGTGTCGTGACCACCGCGATCGCGGCCGTCACCCCGCCGCCCGCCGGTTCCGTCGCCGCCGTCGCGGACGAGGACCTCAAGACCACCATCCCCTCGCCGGCCCCCACGGACCCGGCAGCCCCCACGGCCCCCGCGGCCGCGGTGTAAGGAACGAACGACATGAAGATCGACTGGGCAGCTCTCGGCTCCGTCTTCGGAGTCAGCCTCGTGGCGACCGTCGCCCTCGTGGGCCTGTTCACCCTCGGCATCGTCGGCCTCTCCAAGCAGGAGCAGGCCGCCTCCCAGGGAGGCTCCGCCGCCCTGGCGCGCACCGGCGCGTACGCCTGCTTCGCGCTGTGCGCGGCGGCCGTCGCGTTCGGCATCTATCTGATCGTCGTCTGACGACGGTCCCGCTTCGACGGACGGGCGGGTCGCACCTTCGGGTGCGGCCCGCCCGTCCGTCGTGTCGGGGTCGCGACCCGGCCATGATCCGCCGGACAGACCCTGGGTGTGGGGCTTCGCACACTGTCCCGCCGCAGGTCAAGGGTGAGTTGACGGGTGTTCGCACAGCGTGGTGGACTTCCGGGGCCATTACGGCGGCAGTAGAGGAAGTCCGGTGCGAATCCGGCGCGGTCCCGCCACTGTGACCGGGGAGTCGAACCCCGGGAGCCAGGAACTCTCACCGCCGGTCACGTCGAGCCAGGGCGCGGACCCTGAGTGAGGACACAGCGCCATGCCCGGCCGCAGAGCAGCCACAGGTGTATTCGCGTACGGCGCCGCCGCCGGTCTGGCGGCGGACCTGATCATCGGCGACCCCCGCCGCGGCCATCCGGTCGCCGCGTTCGGACGGGTCGCCGGCTCCGTCGAGAAGCTTCTCCGGCGCGACCACCGCGGGTGGGGCGCGCTGCACACCGCCGTCTGCGCCGGCGGTGCCACGGCGGTCGCGGCGCTGGCCGCCCGTACCGTGCGCGATCGTCCCGGAGCCGCCGTCGCCCTGACCGCCGCCTCCGTGTGGGCCGTCGTCGGTGGTACGACCCTGGGCCGGGAGGCCCGCGCCATCGGCGGGGCCCTGGCGGCCGGGGACCTGGAGGTGGCCCGAGAGCGGCTGCCGCATCTGGTGGGGCGTGACCCGCAGGCCCTGGACGGTCCGGCGATGGCCCGCGCGGTGGTGGAGTCGGTCGCCGAGAACACCTCCGACGCCGTCGTGGGCGCTCTGGTCTGGGGAGCGGTCGCGGGGGTTCCCGGCCTGGTCGGCTTCCGGGCCGTGAACACGCTGGACGCGATGGTCGGCCACAAGTCCCCGACGTACCGGCGCTTCGGCTGGGCCTCGGCCCGGCTCGACGACGTGGCCGGCTGGCCGGGGGCCCGGCTGACCGCCGCCCTCGCGACGGTGGCGGGCGGCAACCCGAGGGGGGCCGTGAAGGCCTGGCGCCAGGACGCGGCCAAGCACCCCAGCCCCAACGCCGGTCCGGTGGAGGCGTCCTTCGCGGGAGCGCTCGGCGTACGGCTCGGGGGGACGCTCTCGTACGGCGGACGGGTCGAACACCGGCCCGTACTGAACGGGGAGGGCCGGGCCGTGGAGGTCGGCGACATCGAGCGGGCGGTACGGCTCTCGCGCCGGGTGACCGCGCTGACGCTGGCGGTGTGTGTGGGTGGACGGATCGTGGCGGGCGCGATGAAGCGGAGGAAGGCATGAGAGGCGGGGGGCTGCTGGTCGCGGGGACCACGTCCGACGCGGGCAAGAGCGTCGTCACGGCGGGCATCTGCCGCTGGCTGGTCCGGCAGGGCGTGAAGGTCGCCCCGTTCAAGGGCCAGAACATGTCCCTGAACTCCTTCGTGACGAGGGAGGGCGCGGAGATCGGCCGGGCGCAGGCCATGCAGGCGCAGGCGGCCCGGGTCGAACCGACCGCGCTGATGAACCCCGTTCTGCTGAAGCCGGGCAGCGACCGCTCGAGCCAGGTCGTCCTGATGGGCAAGCCGGTGGGCGAACTCAGCGCCAGGGGCTACCACGGGGGGCGGCAGAAGGAGCTCTTCGAGCCGGTCCTGGCGTGCCTGGAGGAGCTGCGGGGCACGTATGACGCCGTGATCTGCGAGGGGGCGGGCAGTCCGGCCGAGATCAACCTGCGGCGCACGGACATCGTGAACATGGGCATCGCACGGGCGGCGCGGCTGCCGGTGCTGGTGGTCGGCGACATCGACCGGGGCGGGGTCTTCGCCCAGTTCTTCGGTACGACGGCGCTGCTCGCGCCCGAGGACCAGGAGCTGATCGCGGGCTACCTCGTGAACAAGTTCCGCGGCGACGTGACCCTGCTCGAGCCGGGCCTCGACATGCTGCATGGGCTCACCGGGCGCCGGACGTTCGGTGTCCTGCCGTACGCGCACGGGCTCGGCATCGACGAGGAGGACGGCCTGCGGGTCTCCCTGCGGGGCGCCGTCCGCGAGTCGGTCGTGACGCCGCCGGTCGGCGAGGACGTGCTGCGGGTCGCCGTGTGCGCCGTGCCGCTGATGTCCAACTTCACCGACGTGGACGCCCTCGCGGCCGAACCGGGCGTGGTGGTGCGGTTCGTGGACCGGGCCGAGGAGCTCGTCGACGCGGACCTGGTGGTCGTGCCGGGGACCCGGGGGACGGTCAAGGCGCTGGCGTGGCTGCGCGAGCGCGGACTCGCGGACGCGCTGGCACGGCGGGCGGCGGAGGGCCGGCCGGTACTCGGCATCTGCGGCGGCTTCCAGTCCCTCGGTGAACGGATCGAGGACGAGGTCGAGTCGAGGGCGGGCACCGTGGACGGGCTCGGACTGCTGCCCGTACGCGTCCGGTTCGCGCCCGAGAAGACCCTTGCCCGGCCGGTCGGCGAGGCGCTCGGCGAGCACGTCGAGGGGTACGAGATCCACCACGGCGTCGCGGAGGTGCTCGGCGGCGACCCCTTCCTGGACGGCTGCCGGGTCGGCGCTGTGTGGGGCACCCACTGGCACGGATCGCTGGAGAGCGACGGCTTCCGCCGGGCGTTCCTTCGGGAGGTCGCGGCGGCGGCCGGACGGCGCTTCGTCCCGGCCCCCGACACGTCGTTCCACGCGCTGCGGGAGGAGCAGCTTGACCGCCTCGGCGACCTGATCGAGGAACACGCGGACACGGACGCGCTGCTGCGGCTGATCGAGACCGGGGCCCCGGCGGGGCTGCCGTTCATCCCGCCGGGCGCGCCGTGAACGCCCCCGAGTCCGTACGAGTTGAAGGAGTGACCACCCGATGAGCACCCGGTATCCGTTCACCGCCGTCGTCGGCATGGACGACCTGCGGCTTGCGCTGCTGCTGAACGCGGTGAGCCCCGCGGTGGGTGGTGTCCTCGTACGCGGCGAGAAGGGCACCGCGAAGTCGACCGCCGTGCGGGCGCTCGCGGACCTGCTGCCCGAGGTCCCGGTGGTCACCGGCTGTCGCTTCAGCTGCGACCCTGGCGCGCCCGATCCGCAGTGCCCGGACGGGCCGCACGAGGCCGCGCCGGCCGGCGCGCGCCCCGCGCGGATGGTCGAGCTGCCCGTCGGCGCCTCCGAGGACCGGCTGGTCGGCGCGCTGGACATCGAGAGGGCGCTCGCCGAGGGCGTGAAGGCCTTCGAGCCCGGGCTGCTCGCGGACGCGCACCGCGGGATCCTGTACGTCGACGAGGTCAACCTCCTCCACGACCACCTGATCGACCTGCTCCTCGACGCCGCCGCCATGGGCTCCTCGTACGTCGAGCGCGAGGGCGTCTCCGTACGGCACGCGGCCCGTTTCCTGCTGGTCGGCACGATGAACCCCGAAGAGGGCGAGTTGCGGCCGCAGTTGCTGGACCGCTTCGGGCTCACCGTCGAGGTCGCGGCCTCACGCGAGCCCGAGCAAAGGGTCGAAGTGGTGCGCCGCCGGCTCGCCTTCGACGACGACCCGGCCGCCTTCGCCGCCCGGTGGGCCGATGAGGAGACCGCGCTGCGGGACCGGATCGTCGCCGCCCGCCGGCTCCTTCCGAGCGTCGCGCTCGGCGACGCCGCGCTGCTCCAGATCGCGGCGACCTGCGCCGCGTTCGAGGTGGACGGGATGCGCGCGGACATCGTGATGGCCCGGACGGCGACGGCGCTCGCCGCGTGGGCGGGGCGGACGGAGGTGACCTCCGAGGACGTACGGCAGGCCGCGCTGCTCGCCCTCCCCCACCGCAGGCGACGGAACCCGTTCGACGCGCCCGGCCTCGACGAGGACAAGCTCGACGAGACGCTGGAGCGGTTCAAGGGCGACGAGGACCCCGACGACGATCCGGATCCCGGTCCGGGAAACGGCGGCCCCGACGGCGGAGGCGGCGGAGTTCCTCCGCAGGGTGAGGGGCCTGACTCGGCTCCGGAGAACGCCGGTTCGGACGAGGCCCCGGCCCCCGCACCCGCTCCGGGCGGTGGTGGCGGCGCCGGTGAGCGGGCCGCCGTGAAAGCCGCCGAGCCCTTCCGTACGAAGATGCTCAGCGTGCCCGGACTCGGCGAGGGCGCGGCCGGGCGCCGCTCCCGGGCCCGTACCGAGCACGGCAGGACGACGGGGTCCGTGCGGCCCCGGGGCGCGCTGACCAAGCTCCACCTGGCCGCGACCGTGCACGCCGCCGCCCCGCACCAGAAGGCGCGCGGCCGGTCCGGCCCCGGGCTCGTGGTCCGCCGGGACGACCTGCGGCAGGCGACCCGCGAGGGCCGCGAGGGGAACCTCGTGCTCTTCGCCGTGGACGCGTCCGGTTCGATGGCGGCCCGGCAGCGGATGAGCGCCGTCAAGGGCGCCGTGCTCTCGCTGCTGCTCGACGCCTACCAGCGCCGTGACAAGGTCGGCCTGGTCACCTTCCGGGGGCGGGACGCCGAGGTGGCGCTGCCGCCGACCTCGTCCGTCGACGCGGCCGCCGCGCGGCTGGAACAGCTCCCGACGGGCGGCCGTACGCCGCTGTCGGCGGGGCTGCTCAAGGCCCATGACGTGCTGCGCGTCGAGCGGCTGCGCGACCCCTCGCGGCGCCCGCTGCTCGTCGTCGTGACCGACGGCCGGGCGACCGGCGGCGGGGCCGACCCCGTGGCGCTCGCCGCCCGTGCGGCGCGGCTGCATGCCTCCGAGGGCACCGCGGCCGTCGTCGTGGACTGCGAGACCGGGCCCGTGCGGCTCGGTCTCGCCGGGGACCTCGCCCGCGAACTGGGCGGGACCGCCGTGACCTTGGACGAGCTGCGCGCCGACTCGATCGCCGGGCTCGTCAGAGACGTACAGGCAGGACAGACAACCAGGAGGGCCGCGTAATGCCGCAGGGACAGCCGACCGTCGTTCCGGACGACGGTCTGACCACCCGCCAGCGCCGCAACCGTGCGCTGGTGATGGTGCACACGGGCGTCGGCAAGGGGAAGTCGACCGCCGCGTTCGGCATGGCGCTGCGCGCCTGGAACCAGGGCTGGCCGATCGGGGTGTTCCAGTTCGTCAAGTCCGCCAAGTGGAAGGTCGGCGAGGAGAACGCCCTCAAGGCGCTCGGCGAGACCGGCAAGGGCGGCACCGTCACCTGGAACAAGATGGGCGAGGGCTGGTCCTGGATCCAGCGCGAGGTCGCCGAGGGCGAGCAGTCCCACGAGGACAAGGCGCGCGAGGGCTGGGAGCAGGTCAAGCGCGACCTCGCCGAGGAGAAGTACAAGTTCTACGTCCTCGACGAGTTCGCCTACCTCCTGCACTGGGGCTGGATCGACACCAAGGAGGTCGTCGAGGTGCTGCGCGACCGGCCCGGGCAGCAGCATGTCGTCATCACCGGCCGCAACGCCCCGCAGGAGCTGCTGGACTTCGCGGACCTGGTCACGGACATGTCGAAGGTGAAGCACCCGATGGACGCGGGTCAGAAGGGCCAGCGGGGCATCGAGTGGTAGCACGTCTCGTCATCGCCGCGCCGTCCTCCGGCGCGGGCAAGACCACGGTCGCGACCGGCCTGATGGCCGCGTTCGCCGGCCGCGGTCTGGCCGTGTCCCCGCACAAGGTCGGCCCGGACTACATCGACCCGGGCTACCACGCGCTGGCGACCGGCCGGCCGGGCCGCAACCTCGACGCGTACATGTGCGGTACGGGGCTGATCGCGCCGCTCTTCGAGCACGGGGCGCGTGGCTGCGACCTGGCCGTGGTCGAGGGCGTCATGGGCCTGTACGACGGGGCGGCCGACCAGGGCGAGCTGGCGTCCACGGCGCAGGTGGCGAAGCTGCTGAAGGCGCCGGTGGTGCTGGTCGTGGACGCGTCGTCGCAGTCGCGGTCGGTGGCGGCGCTGGTGCACGGGTTCGCCTCGTGGGATCCGGAGGTGCGGATCGGCGGGGTGATCCTGAACAAGGTCGCGACGGACCGGCACGAGCATCTGCTGCGGGAAGCTCTTGGCGGGTCGGGGGTGCCGGTGCTGGGCGTGCTGCGTCGGGCGCCTGCCGTTGCCACGCCGTCGCGGCACCTGGGGCTTGTGCCGGTGGCCGAGCGGCAGGCCGCGGCGGTGGAGGCGGTTGCCGCGCAGGCGGAGCAGGTGCGCCAGGGGTGCGACCTGGATGCGCTCATGGCCCTTGCGCGGTCGGCGCCTCCGTTGCACGCGGAGGCGTGGGAGCCTGACGTCGCGGTCCGGCTGACCGCCGGTGGGTCGGTTGTGCCCACCCTCCCCCAGACTTCGTCCGGGGGCACCCCCACCGCCCTGCGGAACGATTGCCCACAACCGGTCGTGGCGGTGGCGGGAGGCGCGGCCTTCACCTTCTCGTATGCCGAGCACGCCGAGTTGCTCACCGCCGCCGGGGCCGAGGTCGTCAGGTTCGATCCGCTCAGGGACGAGGCGCTTCCCGAGGGGACGAGCGGGCTCGTCATAGGTGGCGGCTTTCCCGAGATGTACGGGGCCGAGCTGTCCGCCAACGAGCCCCTTCGCAAGGCCGTTGCCGAACTCGCCGCGGCCGGGGCGCCGATCGCCGCCGAGTGTGCCGGGCTGCTGTACCTCGCCCGGTCCCTCGACGGGACGCCGATGTGCGGGGTGCTCGACGCGGACGCGCGGATGTCGGAGCGGCTGACGCTCGGGTATCGGGACGCCGTGGCGGTGAGCGACAGTTCGCTCGCCGCGGCCGGGGCGCGGATGCGGGGCCACGAGTTCCATCGGACGGTGATCGAGCCGGGCGCCGGGACGCAGGCGGCCTGGGGGCTGCGGCAGCCGGAGCGGAGAGTCGAGGGCTTCGTCCGGCAGGGGGTGCACGCGAGTTATGTGCACACCCACTGGGCGGGTGCCCCGGAGGCGGCCGTGCGGTTCGTGGAGCACTGCGTGAACGGGCCCGCCGCGTGAGATCAGCCGCCGGACACGCCCACCACGAGCCAGATGAAGGCCACGCCCGCCACCGTGCACAACAGGGTGGAGCGGGCCGGGTGTTCGTGGTGGGCCTCGGGGAGGATCTCGGCGGCGGCGAGGTAGAGCAGGGCGCCGCCGAAGAACCCGAGATAGCTGCCGAGCAGTTCCTCCGGAAGGGTGAACAGCAAGGTCGACGCGGCGCCGACGATCGGCGCGAGCGCGTCGGCGACGAGCATCGTGATCGCTTTGCGACGGGCGTTCCCGTACAGGCTGGTGATCGTGTACGTGTTGAATCCGTCGGCGAAGTCGTGGGTGATGACGGCGAGCGCGACGGTGGCGCCCATGCCTCCGCCGATCTGGAAGGCGGCGCCGAGCGCGATGCCGTCCATGAGGCTGTGGGCGACCATGGCGGCCGCCGCGGTGAGGCCGACCTGCGGCACTCTCTCATGGGCGCCGACGCCGTGCGCGGCCTGACGGACCGCCAGCAGGCGTTCCACGACGTGCGCCAGGAGGAAGCCGCCCACGAAGAGGAGCAGGGCCTGCGGCACGCCGAAGACCTTGTGGCCCGCGGCCTCCAACGCCTCCGGCAGGAGGTCGAGTCCGACCACGCCGAGCATCAGTCCGCCGGCCAGGCCGAGGACCAGGTGCCGTCGGTCGGTGACGCGCTGCGCCGTCCAGCCGCCGAAGAGCGTCATGAGGAACGCGCCGAGCGCGACGAAAACGGCCATGGGCCCTTGCTATCCGATCGTGCGCGTATCGCGCACATCAGTGGCGTCGGTGTGGGGAGGCTGGTCGCATGATCACGGTGATCGGTAGCAGTGCGGGCGCCGACGCGGGCTCCTGGGCGGGCGAGGCGGCTCTGGTGGTGGACGTGCGGGGCGACGAGTTGACGGAGACGGAACTCGACCTGGTCGAGAAGCACGTGTCCGAGGGCGGGACACGGGTGATCGTGCGGGCGCTGGGAGACCCCGGATTCTTCGGGGTGGTACGCACGTTGGAGGAGCGATTCGGGCCGGACGGGCTGAAGGTGTGGCCCGGGGCCACCGCGGTGGGGCTCGCGTTCGCGCGTCTCGGTCTGCCGTGGGACGACGCCTTCGTGGTCGAGGGCTCGGAGCTGAACCGGGCCGTGAACGTGTGCCGGGCCCGTCCGAAGGTGGCCGTGCTGCCCGGGCCCGGGGTGGGCCCGGCGGAGCTCGGCGCGGAGTTGGTGCACCGGGTGCCGTCGCGGACGCTGGTGGTCTTCTCGGCCCTGGGCGATCCGTTCCGTGAGCGCTTCGAGCGGGTGGAGCCCGCGGAGGCGATGTGCCGGAGCTGGGAGGGGGTGAGCCTGGTCCTGTGTCTCGACGAGTCGCGGGCGGAGGGGCCGCCCCCGGTGGTGACGGGGCCGCTGACGGGGCCGGGCCGATGGGCGCTGCCGGACGGGGAGTTCGGTTCGGCGGACGGGTCCGTGCTGCCGTACGAGGCGCGGGCGCTGGCGCTCGCCCGGCTCGGGCCGCGGGTCGGGGACCTGGTCTGGGACATCGGTACGGGCTGCGGCGCCGTGGCGATCGAGTGTGCCCGGCTCGGCGCGGCGGCGGTCGTCGTGGAGAAGACGGCGTCCGGTGTCGAGCGGATCCGGGCGAACACGGCCGCGCACGGCGTGGAGGTGCGGGCGGTGCACGGCGCGGCGCCGACGGTGCTGTCCCATCTGGCCGATCCGGACGGGGTGTTCATCGGCGGCGGTGGCCACGAGCTGAAGTCGATCGTGCTGACCGCGGCCCGTCGTTCCCGGCGTGCCGTGGTGGTGGCGGTGACGGCTCTGGAGCAGGTGTCTCCGGTCCGCTCGACGCTGGAGTCGTGCGGCTTCGCGGCCGACGGGGTGCTGCTGCAGTCCCAGCGGCTGCTCGCGCTGCCGGACGGTTCCTCGACGATGGCCCCGGCGCCGCCCGTGTTCCTGGTGTGGGGCACGCGGTGAGCGGGGCGACGGTGGGGGTCGGAGCCCGCTCCGGGGTGTCGGTGGACGAGGTCCTCGCCCTGGTCGCGGAGGCGATGCGGGAGGCGGGCCTCACGGGCCGGGACGTGACGGCGCTCGCCACGCTGGAGGCGCGGGCGGCGGAGCCGGGGATCGCGGGGGCGGCCGAGCGGCTCGGCGTGCCCCTGCGGGCGTACGGGGCCGAGGCGCTCGCCGCGGTGTCCGTACCGCATCCGTCGCAGGCTCCGCTGGCGGCGACGGGGACGGCTTCGGTGGCGGAGGCCGCGGCGCTGCTCGCGGCGGGTCCCGGTGCCGAACTTCTCGTACCGAAGCGGAAATCGGGGCGCGTGACGTGCGCTATCGCCCGATCCCTCCCCTTTCGTCCGAACGAAGATGCCTCCACCGTACGGTTGTTGCCCCAGGGACAGGGGTACATCGCTGGTCAGACGGAGCCCCGTACACCCCCCACTCACCACCCGACGGCGGCCATGGATATCCACGCGCACACTGACGTCCACGATCTGCGTCACCACGGTGACGCCGAAGTACGGGACGAGAAGCTGATCGACCTCGCGGTCAACGTCCGCACGAACACGCCGCCGGAGTGGCTGCGCGAGCGGATCGCCGACTCGCTCACGGGTTTGGCCCACTACCCCGACGGGCGGGCGGCGCGGGCCGCCGTCGCCGAGCGGCATGATCTGCCGGCCGGACGGGTGCTGCTCACGGCCGGGGCGGCGGAGGCGTTCGTGCTGCTCGCCCGCGCGCTGCCGGTGCGGCGGCCGGTGGTGGTGCATCCACAGTTCACCGAGCCGGAGGCGGCGCTGCGGGACGCCGGGCACGAGGTGGGCCGGGTGCTGCTGCGCGAGGAGGACGGCTTCCGGCTCGATCCGGCGGCGGTTCCCGAGGACGCGGACCTGGTGGTGATCGGGAACCCGACGAACCCGACGTCGGTGCTGCACCCCGCGGAGACGATCGCCTCGCTCGCGCGTCCCGGCCGGACGCTGGTGGTGGACGAGGCGTTCATGGACGCGGTGCCGGGCGAGCGGGAGTCGCTGGCCGGGCGGACGGACGTGCCGGGTCTTGTCGTGCTGCGGAGCCTGACGAAGACCTGGGGTCTCGCCGGCCTGCGGATCGGCTACGTCCTCGCGCACCCGGAGACGATCGAGACCCTCGCGGCCGCGCAGCCGCTGTGGCCGGTGTCCACCCCGGCGCTGGTGGCGGCGGAGGCGTGCATGTCACGGGCGGCGCTCGCGGAGGCGGAGCACGCCGCGCACCGGATCGGGGTGGAGCGCGCGCATCTGCTGGCCGGGCTGGCGGAGTTCGACGAGGTCCGGGCGGTCGCGGCGGCGGAGGGGCCGTTCGTCCTGATCCGGATCGACCGCGCGGACGAGGTACGGGAACGGCTACGGGCCCTCGGCTTCGCGGCACGGCGAGGTGACACGTTCCCGGGCCTTGACCGGAACTGGCTCCGGCTGGCGGTGCGGGACCGGGTCACGACGAACCGCTTCCTGCAGGCCCTGGACCAGGCCCTGTTGATCACGGGCTGAGCGTGAGGGGAGGGCGGTGTCGTCACCACCGCCCTCCCCTTCCCCGTTCCCCTCGAGGCCCCCCTCGGGTCGGTCAGCCGCGGGCGCGGGCGCGGCCGCGCGCCAGGACGAGGGCGCCGCCGCCCGCGCCGAGCAGGACGACGGCGCCGCCGGCCAGGTACGGGGTCATCGAGCTGCCGCCGGTCGCGGCGAGGTTCTGGTCGGCCGGGTCGGAGCCGCCGTTCTGGGTCTGCACGTTGCCGGCGTCGGTGGGCTCGGCCGAGGGCTCCTTCGAGGGCTGCTCGCTCGGCTGCTCCGTGGGCTTCTCGGTCGGCTTCTCGGTGGGCTTCGTGCCCTTCGGCGTCTCGCAGGTCGCCTCCGCGAGCGTCACCACGCCGTTGACCTCGGCCACACCCAGCTTCGCCGGGTTGACCTCCACCTTCAGCTCCAGCGCGGTCGCCGCCGCGGTGTGCGAGGTGGTGGAGGTACGGGACAGATCGAGGGTCACGTCACCGACGCCCGGCACCGAGATCTTGGTCTGTCCGCCCGTCGACAGGGTGGTCTTCTTGCCGAAGACGGTCACATGCCCGAGCACGTTGGACTCGGCGACCGGCTTCTTGCCGGACTCGCAGACCGCCTTGGAGGTGACCTTCTCGACCTCGATCAGGGAGAGCGCCCGGATGCCCGGGACATGGACCCGCGCCTTGACCAGGTTCACGTAGCCCTCGGCCTTGTTCTCCTCCACCGTGGCCTTCGAGGTGGCGACATCGGCACGGAGGATGTCGATCGGCTTGTTGTTCTCGGCGCCCTCCACCTTCACCGTCAGCGCGGTCTTGTTCTCGCTCTCCGGCGCGTCGACCTCGTTGAGGGAGGCCCGCAGCGGCACGTTCACCGCCTTGTCGAGCAGGGAGACGTCGAGGCCGGTCCGCAGGACGACGGCGGTCGCGCGCCCTTCGCCGCCCGTGGCGTGCGCCGCGGGGGCCAGGAGGACCACGGGCCCGACGGCCAGCGCGGCGACGGTCGCGGCCGCGGCGGTACGGCGCACGGGCATACGGAAGGTGTTGCTGTTCAAGATGGTGGAACCCCCACAAGAGACATGGCGTCGCCGGCCGCTCACCACGGGGACACGGGGTCGGCGCGGCGTCGGCGACTTGAGACACCGAAATCTTTACGCACGGAGAGTGAACCGACAGACACCTGACGTGAGTTCACTCCAAAGGGGGGTTTCCGCGCCCATATTCGATTCTTTCGGCACACGCGTTCCCGCGCGCCCCGCGCGTTGCGTATCGCGCGGGCGCGCGCCGGAAGTGTTCCAACGATGCGCCCAGCCGCCGGGTAACGGACCGTCAACCCGGCGCATCGGCCGGGGTCCCGCTAGGAGGCCCGCCAGTAGCCGAGGGAGTGCACCCGCTCCTTGGGGAGCGCGAGCTCCTTGCGTACGTACGAGGCGAGGGTGCGGGTGGTCGCCGTGTCGCAGGCGATCCAGACGTACGGGTCGCCCTCGAGCAGCTCCGGCAGCTCGGCCCGCACACGCTCGACGAGGGCCGCCCCGCCGCCCTGCCGCGGGACCCGGCGCAGCTCGTGCCGGTCCACGTCGAGCCGCAGCGGCAGTTCCTCGTCGTCGTGAGAGGTCTCGAACCAGAGGGTGGCCGGAACGCCGGGCGCGGAGTCGAGGAGGGAGTTGATGGCGGGCAGCGAGGCCGGGTCGCCGATCACGAGCATCCGGTCGGGGCGCGGCTCGGGGGCGGTGAAGCCGGTGCCCTGCAGGGTGGCCTCGATGGTGTCGCCGGCGGCGCAGGAGCGGGCCCAGTCACTGGCGGCGCCGTCATGGAGGGCGAACTCCAGGCTGAAGGTCCCGGCCTCCGGGTCGGGGTCGACCAGGGTGTAGGCGCGCTGGTGCGGCTTGCCCGCGTTCTCGAACCAGAGCCGTACCCACATCGTCGGGTGCACGCCGGCGGCGGCGAGAAGTCCGCCGTCCGCCAGATGCACCCGGCGGTAGTGCTCCGTGACCTGCTCGGCTCCCGTCACGGTGAACGTGAAGTCCCGGCCCCGGAACAGCTTGAGGACGACACCCTCCCAGCCATGCCCCACCGCACTCCCCTCCCCTGCGAAGCTGTAGATTAATTTAGGTCAGCCTAACCTAAGCACGGATGGGATCGGGGTTCGGAGTGAGCATCGAGGTCTACCGGGATGATTGGGGCATTCCGCATCTGCGGGGAGCCGATCCGGACGAACTCGCCTTCGCGCAGGGGCGGGTGACCGCGATGGACCGGGCCTGGCAGCTGGAGGTGGAACGGCACCGGGCGCAGGGCACCACGGCGTCGTTCCTCGGTGCGGACGAGACCGGCTGGGACACCTTCGTACGGCAGGCCCGGCTCGCCGACACCGCGCGCCGCTGCTTCGACCGGCTGGACGCCGGGACGGCGCGCTGGGTGCGGGCGTACGTGGACGGGGTCAACGCCGGTCTGCCGGAAGGCGCGGGCCGGGCACCCGAGTTCGCGACGACGGGGCTCGCGGCGGGACGCTGGGAGCCGTGGACGCCGCTGGCGGTCTGGCTCTCCACCCACATCCTCTTCGCGGGCATGCCCACCAAGCTGTGGCGGGAGGAGGTCGCCCGCCGACTCGGCGAGGAGTGGACGGAGCTGTTCGCCACGGACGGACCGGGTACGGCGGGCTCCAACGGCTGGGTGGTGTCCGGTGACCGCACGGCGAGCGGCGCGGCGATCGTGGCGGGCGATCCGCACCGCTTCATCGAGGCGCCCGGGGTGTACCAGCAGATCCGGCTCGCGTGCCCGGAGTACGACGTGCTGGGCCTCGCCGTGCCGGGTGTCCCGGGCCTCGCCCACTTCGGCCACACGGGGCGGGTGGCCTGGGCGATCACCAACGCGATGGCCGACTACCAGGACCTGTACCGGGAACGGCTGCGGCGGACCGCGGACGGCGGCGTGGAGGCCCTCGGCCCGGAGGGCTGGCGCCCGGCGGCGGCGCACATCGAGACGGTGGAGGTCGCGGGCGGGGAGCCGGTCGAGATCGAGGTGATCGAGACGGAACGGGGGCCGGTGATCATCGGCGTGGACGCGGGTGGTCCGGATTCGGGATCCGACTCGGCCCCCGGATCCGGCTCCGGCTCCGGCTCCACCTCCGGATCCGAGTCCACCGCCGGCGCCGGCTCCGATTCCGGCTCCTGGGAGGCGATCAGTCTGCGGCACCCGCCGAGGGTGACCGGCGAGCTGGGCTTCGGCGTCCTGCCCGCGCTGCTCGCCGCCCGCACCGTCGCGGACGTGGACCGCGCGGTCGACGGGTGGGTCGAGCCGGTCAACGTCCTCCAGGCCGCGGACGTCGACGGCGGCCTGCTGCACCGGATCGCCGGGTACGTCCCCGTACGCGACCGCGCCAACTCCCTCCGGGTGGTCCCGGCCTGGGAGGCCGCCCACGCCTGGCAGGACGGCCCGGCCACGACGCCCCGCGCGGACGTCTCGGGCCACGCGGTCATGGCCAACGCCCGAGGTCTCGCAGCACCCTTGGGCGTCGAGTTCGCCCCCGGGCACCGGGCGGCGCGGATCGACGCGCTGCTCGCCGGCTCGAAGGCCTGGACGCCGGGCGCGATGGCCTCCGTCCACACGGACACCGACAACCCTTCGGCGGCCCGCCTCCTGGAGGCGGTACGCGCGACGGACGCCCCGGGGCCGGGCACGGTGACCGGGGCGCCCGCCCCGCTCTCCCCCGCCGCGCTCGCCGTCCGCGCACGGCTGCTCGGCTGGGACCGGCGGATGGACGTGGACAGCGTCGACGCCGGGCTGTACGCCGCCGTGCGCGGCGCCGTCGTGCGGCGGGTCGCCGGGCATCCGGCGTTCGCGGCGCTGCGGGAACCCGCCCCGTACCCCGCGCTGTTCCGGCCGTGGCTCGTGCTCGGACCGCGCGTGGCCTTCGCGCTGGAGACGCTGCTGGTCTCCGGGCCCGTACCGGCCGCGGACATCGCCGAGATCGTCCGCGCGGCCCTGGAAGAGGTCGCCGCCGGGGAGGAGCCGCCCGCCTGGGGCGTGACGCACCGCCTCGCGCCGTGGCAGGCGCTTCCCGACGAGGACGACGCGCAGTGGCCGGGCCTGGGCGGGGACCACGACTGCGTGCTGTCCACGTCCAGCGTCCCCGGATTCACCGACCGCAGCGCCCGGGCGTCGGCCGCCCGCTACGTCTGGGACCTCGCCGACCGCGACAACAGCCTCTGGGTCGTGCCGTTCGGCGCCTCCGGCGTCGCCGGCGAGCCCCACCACCGCGACCAACTCCCCCTGTGGCTGCGGGGCGACCTCGCCCCCGTCACCACCGACTGGCACCACCTCACCAAGGAGTCCCCGAATGACTGAGCCCGTGCACCTCCAGACCGTGGAGGGCTTCGGCACCGTCCGGATCGACCCTGTCGACCCGGACCGCGACGCCGTCCTCATCCACGGCTGGGTCAACGAGGACCGCGCCCGGTTCTGGGGCATGGGCGGGACGACCGTCGAGCAGGTGCGGGACATCTACGCGCACCTCGACTCGCTCACCACGCACCACGGCTTCCTGGTCCGCCGCGACGGCGAGCCGGTGGCGCTCTTCCAGACGTACGAGCCCGAGGCCGACCGGGTCAGCGAGTGCTACGAGGTGCTGCCGGGCGACATCGGCGTGCACGTCCTGATCGCCCCGGCCACCACCCCCGAACGCGGCTTCTCCGGCGGGCTGCTCACGGCGCTGATCGACTTCGCGCTGACCGGCCGCACGCGTGCCGTCGCCGAGCCGGACGCCGCGAACGAGAAGGCGATCGCCCTGCTGCTGCGCGCCGGGTTCGAGCTGGGCCCGGAGATCGTCCTGC
The DNA here is from genome assembly GCF_040645695.1 of Streptomyces sp. NPDC046712. Classification (NCBI taxonomy): domain Bacteria; kingdom Bacillati; phylum Actinomycetota; class Actinomycetes; order Kitasatosporales; family Streptomycetaceae; genus Streptomyces; species Streptomyces sp. NPDC046712. Next base: position 76,678 of record NZ_JBEYYW010000019.1, read on the forward strand.
CGGAGGTGGACCTCCCCGAGGTCTTCATCCCGGAGAAGAAGGCACGCCTCGCGTTCCTGACCCGCTGACGCCGGCGGGGCGGCGCCCGGGGCCGTGGGCCCCGGGCGGCCGTCTCAGCCGATCACACGGCCGTTCACGATCACCCGCCGCGGGGCCGCGAGCACGCGGACGTCCGCCCGCGGGTCCTCGCCGTAGACGACGAGGTCCGCCGGTGCGCCCTCCTCGAGAGAGGGGCGGCCGAGCCACTCGCGCGCGCCCCAGGTCGTCGCCGAGAGGGCCTCGAGCGGGGGGATGCCGGCCTTGACCAGTTCCTCGACCTCGGCCGCGACGAGGCCGTGGGCCAGGGAGCCGCCCGCGTCCGTGCCGACGAAGACCGGGACGCCCGCGTCGTACGCCGAGCGGACCGTGTCGTACCGGCGCTCGTACAGCCGTCGCATGTGGGCCGACCACTGCGGGAACTTCCGCTCGCCGCCTTCCGCGAGCCTGGGGAACGTGGCGATGTTGACGAGGGTCGGGACGATCGCGACGCCCCGCTCGGCGAAGAGCGGGATCGTCTCCTCGGTCAGTCCCGTGGCGTGCTCGATGCAGTCGATGCCCGCCTCCACGAGGTCGCGCAGCGAGTCCTCCGCGAAGCAGTGCGCGGTGACCCGCGCCCCCAGCCGGTGGGCCTCGGCGATCGCCGCCTCGACCTCGGCGCGTGGCCAGCAGGCACCCAGATCGCCCGACTCCCGGTCGAGCCAGTCCCCGACGAGCTTGACCCAGCCGTCGCCGCGCCGGGCCTCCTGGCCGACGTACGCCACCAGCTCCGAGGGCTCGATCTCATGCGCGTAGTTACGGATGTAGCGGCGGGTGCGGGCGATGTGGCGGCCCGCGCGGATGATCTTCGGCAGGTCCTCGCGGTCGTCGATCCAGCGGGTGTCGGACGGCGAGCCCGCGTCCCGGATCAGGAGCGTGCCCGCGTCCCGGTCGGTCAGCGCCTGCTTCTCGCTCGTGGCCTCGTCGACCGGGCCGTGCTGGTCCAGGCCGACGTGGCAGTGCGCGTCGACGAGACCCGGCAGGGCCCAGCCCTCCACCGTGAGCGCGTCGCCGGAAGGCCGGCTGTACGTGATCCGCCCGTCGACCGCCCAGAGCTCGTCCCGTACGTCCTCCGGGCCGACGAGCACCCGCCCCTTCACATGCAGCACCACGCGATCGCTCATGTCTGCACTCTACGAGGGGTGGGCGTCCCTCCGAACGGCGGTCGGGCGTCGATCGCCGCGCGGAGGCGGCCCGTACCCTGAACCGAAGCTCCACCCTGGCCCCACCTGCGTCGAACTGATCCGAAGAAGGCACCGCCGTGACCGTGACACACCCGTTTCTGGACCTGGCCCCGCTGACCGCCGCGCGCTTCGCGTCCATCGAGCGGCGGGTCGCCGCCCTGCTGTCGACCGAGCAGGACGTGGTGATCACCCAGGGCGAGGCGCTGCTGCCCCTGGAGGGGTGCATCCGCAGCGGGGCCCGGCCCGGCTCGACGGCGCTGAACATCGTCACGGGGCCGTACGGCCAGACCTTCGGCAACTGGCTGCGGGACTGCGGCGCCACGGTCGTGGACCTCGAGGTGCCATTCCACACGGCGGTGACGGCCGCGCAGGTGGAGCAGGCGCTGGCGGAGCACCCTGAGATCGACTTCGTGTCCCTGGTGCACGCGGAGGCGGCGACCGGCAACACCAATCCGGTCGCCGAGATCGGCGCGGTCGTGCGGGCGCACGGCGCGCTGTTCTACCTGGACGCGGTCGCGTCGATCGGCGCGGAGCCGGTGCTGCCGGACGCGTGGGGCGTCGACATGTGCATCATCGGCGCGCAGAAGGCGATGGGCGGTCCGGCCGGTGTCTCGGCGGTCTCCGTCAGCGAGCGCGCGTGGGAGCGGTTCGCCGCCAACCCGCGGGCGCCGCGCCGTTCGTACCTCTCCCTCCTGGACTGGAAGGAGCGCTGGATCGACGGCGGCCGCAAGGCGCTGCTGCACGCCCCGGCACAGCTGGAGATGCTGGCCCTGGAGGCGTGCGTCGAGCGGATCGAGGCCGAGGGCCTTGACGCGCTGACGGCCCGGCACGCCGCCGCCGCCGCGGCGACCCGGGCGGGCGCGCTGGCCCTGGGTGGCGGTCTCGAGCCGTACGTCCACGAGGCGAAGGACGCGGCCCCGGTGGCGACGACACTGCGCTCCCCGGCGGGCGTGGACGCCTCGGAGCTGGTCGCGAAGGCGCTGAAGGCCGACCCCTCGCTACCGCTGATCGCGGGCGGCGGGGCGCTGTCGAAGGAGATGATCCGCGTCAACCACTACGGCGTGGACGCGACCCCGGGCGCGGTCCGGTCCTCGCTGGCGGCGCTGGGCGCCGCACTCGGCGAGACGGGCAGCACGGTGGACCTCGAGGGCGCCCTGCGCGCGGTGACGGAGGCGTGGGGCTAGAGCGGGGCCACGACGTGGGTGACGCCCCGGCGTGGTCGAGCTGCCGGGGCCTGTGGCCGACGGCCTTTGGGGTCGTGCGGGGCTACGTCGACGGTGTGTTGCGGTGACTCGCGTGGCTCACCGCGCTTGTGGGGAGGCGGGGCCCGTGGTGGCTTCCTTCGGCCGTGATACGTGGGCGACGAGGAAGAGCAGTACGCCACAGGTGGCGACCAGGATCCAGCCCGGGCGGGACGCGTGTGCGAGCCCCGTCGGGCCGGCGGCCGCGACCAGGCCGCCGGCGAGAACAATGCCGAGGGCGGAGCCGAGTTGCCGCGCGGTGGAGGTGATCGCCCCGGCCACGCCGGCCCGGGCGGGTGGCAGTCCATTCACCGCGGTGTTGGTGATCGGGGCGTTGGCGAAGCCGAACCCGATGCCGATGAGCGCGTACGCGGCCAGAAGCAGGAGCACGCTCGTGTGCGGGGTGAGCCGAACCAGACAGAGCCCGCCGGCCGTGATGAAACCGCCGGCGAGGAGCAGCGGCAGCCTCGGTCCCGTACGGCCGACCATGCGGCCGGACCAGGGGGCGCAGACGGTCGCTCCGACGGCCAAGGGCAAGGTCGCCAGACCGGCGGCCAGCGGCGTCCATTCCCGGGTGTGCTGCAGGTAGAGGGTGTTCAGGAGCAGCGTCATGCTCAGGGCGACGAAGACCGCCACCGCGCCCACGACGGCACCGCTGAAGACCGGGCGCCCGAAGAGCCGCAGATCCATCAGCGGCTCACGCCGGCGGGACTCGACCCACACGAATCCGGCTGCCGCCACGGCAGCCGATACGTACCCCGCCAGCGCCGCGGGCGACGTCCAGCCGATGCGTGGCCCTTCGATCAGGACGCCGACCACCACGGCGAGGACCATGGTCAGCAGGGCCTGGCCGGGCAGGTCGAGCCGTCGGGCCCGCTGTGCCCGGGACTCCGGCACGAACAGGGCACTGAGCAGCAGAGCGGCCGCGATGACGGGTGCGTTGACCCAGAACAGTGCCCGCCAGTCGAGCCCCGCGAGCAGCGCGCCGCCCGTGACGGGTCCGGCGGCCATGCTCAGCCCGAACACCGACGCCCAGATGCCGATCGCCTGCGCCCGTTCCTTCGGGTCCGGCATCGCGTTCACCACGATCGCGAGCGCCACGGGGCTGAGCATGGAGGCGCCGACGCCCTGCAGGGCACGGGCCGCGATGAGCACGCCCGCCGACGGGGCGAGCGCGCAGACCAGCGAGGCCACGCCGAACACGGCCAGCCCGCACTGGAACACGCGGCGGCGTCCGAAGCGATCCGCGAGTGCGCCGGAGGAGATCAGGAGACTGGCCAGGACGAGGGTGTAGGCGTCCACGATCCATTCGAGACCGCGCGTGTCGACATCCAGGCCGCGCCCGATCGCCGGTAGACCCACATTGACGATGGTGGTGTCCAGGCCCACCAGGAACATGCTCAGGCAGCAGACGGCCAGAACCGTCCAGCGTCTGCGCGCGCTCAACACGGGCTGAACAGGGTGAGTCGTCGCCGTCAAGGTCCACCTCGCACGTCCGGGAACACTGCGCGGCAAGGATCGGACCGGACGACGACCACAGCCCATCAGTTTTGCGAACACGGCAAAAATGGATCCAGGAACCGCCGGCACGGGCGCACCACGTCGCACCCGACCAGCCGGTGGCGGCGGCCGACGTCGACAACGTCATGACCCGCGACGGCGAGAAGCCCGGCCGCAGGCGGGAAAACGGGCGGGGCCGCCGGCCCCGCCCGTTTTCCATGCCCGCACCATCTGCCCACCCGGGGGACAGATTCCCGTGAATACCCGGGAAATATCGATGTGCATTCTGCGAGCGAATTCCCGTATACCTTCCGCGTTTCTTCTGCCCGCTTTCCCCGACCCTAAACACAAAGGTTTCATCAGCGTTTCCGCCGCATTCTGGACCTGTGATCGACTCCACATCCCGCCCTATTTGCTCAGAAATATCCGGGCAAAACGGCGGAGATTCGCGCCCGCGCGAATAACACATCCAGCGCCTCCGTCACACCCCGCAGCCACATGCAATCCACGAAATTGCTCGGTAAATTCCCTCGCCATGACCGCAGCACAAGCAGCAATGACTCTGGAAAGCCCACGCGTGGAGGACGGAGCCGCGATGTGGCGCATCGCCCGCGATTCCGAGGTCCTGGACCTGAACTCCCCGTACAGCTATCTGCTGTGGTGCCGCGACTTCGCCGCCACCTCGCTGGTCGCGCGCGCCGCCGACGGCGACCCGGTCGCCTTCGTCACCGGATATCTGCGCCCCGACCGCCCAGGCACCCTCGTCGTCTGGCAGATCGCCGTCGACGAGGAGTACCGCGGGCGGGGCCTGGCCGGGGTGCTTCTCGACGCGCTCACCGCGCGGGTCGCCCCCGCCGCCCTCGAGACGACCGTCACCCCCGACAACACGGCCTCCGGACGGCTCTTCACCGCGTACGCCGCACGGCACGGGCTCCCCCTGGAGCGCGAAGTCCTCTTCGACGGGGGCCTGTTCCCCGACGCGTCCGACGGCGCCGCCCATCTGCCCGAAGTACTGCACCGCATCGGCCCTTTCCACTCCACGGGAGCATCGCTGTGACCATCACCCCGCCTGAACTGAGCGTCTTCGAGACCCTGGAGTCGGAGGTGCGCAGCTACTGCCGCGGCTGGCCCACCGTCTTCGACCGCGCGCAGGGCGCCCGCCTCACCGACGAGGACGGCCACGAGTACCTCGACTTCTTCGCCGGCGCCGGCTCACTCAACTACGGCCACAACAACCCCGTACTGAAACGGGCGTTGATCGACTATCTGGAACGCGACGGGATCACCCACGGTCTCGACATGGCGACCACCGCCAAGCGGACCTTCCTGGAGAGCTTCCAGGAGGTCGTGCTGCGACCGCGCTCGCTGCCGTACAAGGTGATGTTCCCGGGGCCGACCGGCACCAACGCCGTCGAGGCCGCGCTGAAGCTGGCCCGGAAGGTGAAGGGGCGCGAGTCCGTCGTGTCCTTCACCAACGCGTTCCACGGCATGTCGCTGGGTTCGCTCGCCGTCACCGGCAACGCCTTCAAGCGGGCCGGCGCCGGCATTCCGCTGGTGCACGGCACGCCCATGCCGTTCGACCACTATCTCGACGGTCAGGTCCCGGACTTCCTCTGGTTCGAGCGGCTGCTCGACGACCAGGGCTCCGGGCTGAACAAGCCGGCCGCCGTGATCGTGGAGACCGTGCAGGGCGAGGGCGGGATCAACGTGGCGCGGCCCGAGTGGCTGCGGGCGCTCGCCGACCTCTGCCGCCGCCAGGACATGCTTCTGATCGTCGACGACATCCAGATGGGCTGCGGCCGCACCGGCGCCTTCTTCTCCTTCGAGGAGGCCGGCATCACCCCCGACATCGTCACGCTGTCGAAGTCGATCAGCGGGTACGGGCTGCCCATGTCGCTGTGCCTGTTCCGGCCGGAGCTGGACGTGTGGGAGCCGGGCGAGCACAACGGCACCTTCCGCGGCAACAACCCGGCCTTCGTCACCGCGGCTGCCGCCCTCGACTCGTACTGGGCCGACGGCCAGATGGAGAAGCAGACCCTGGCGCGCGGCGAGCAGGTCGAGCAGGCGCTCCTCGCCCTCTGCGAGGAGAACTCCGCCGACGGCGCGCACTACCGCGGCCGCGGCCTGGTCTGGGGCCTGGAGTTCGCCGACCGGACGCGGGCGTCGAAGGTCTGCGCGCGCGCCTTCGAGCTGGGGCTGCTGCTGGAGACCTCGGGCCCGGAGAGCCAGGTCGTCAAACTCCTCCCGCCGCTGACCATCACCCCCGACGAGCTGGACGAGGGGCTGCGCACGCTGTCCCGCGCGGTCCGCGAGACCGTCTGAGCCTCCCGGACCACCCGTACGACTCGCACGACCCGAACCACCCGTACGACCCGTAGACGAAAGGAAATCGAGTCACCGTGATCGTCCGATCGTTCAAGGACATCGAGAACACCGACCGCCATGTGCGGGCCGCCTCCGGCACCTGGGAGAGCAAGCGGATCGTCCTCGCCAAGGAGCGCGTCGGCTTCTCGCTCCACGAGACCGTGCTGTACGCGGGCACCGAGACGTCCATGTGGTACGCGAACCACATCGAGGCCGTCCTCTGTGTCGAGGGCGAGGCCGAGCTGACGAACGACGAGACCGGCGAGGCGCACTGGATCGAGCCGGGCACGATGTATCTGCTCGACGGTCACGAGCGGCACACGCTGCGGCCCAAGACCGACTTCCGCTGCGTCTGCGTCTTCAACCCGCCGGTCACCGGCCGGGAGGACCACGACGAGAACGGGGTCTACCCGCTGCTCACGGAGGAGGGCTGACATGACCGACGTACTGACGGACCTGTACCCCACGCGCGGTGCTTCCGAGGTGCTCACTCCCCGCCGGGACCCGGTGGTCTGGAGCGACGCCCCGGGCCTGGAGACCTTCGACCGGGACGGCTTCCTCGCCGAGCCCGATCTGCTGACCGACGACGAGGTCGCCGTCTACAAGCGGGAGCTCGACCGGCTGATCGCCGATCCGGCCGTACGGTCCGACCCGCGCGCGATCGTCGAGCCGAAGTCGCAGTCCGTACGGTCGGTCTTCGAGGTCCACCGGATCAGCGAGGTCTTCGCCCGGCTCGTGCGCGACGAGCGGTTGGTGGGCCGGGCCCGCGAGATCCTGGGCTCGGACGTGTACGTCCATCAGTCCCGGATCAACGTGAAGCCGGGCTTCGGCGCCTCCGGTTTCTACTGGCACTCGGACTTCGAGACCTGGCACGCGGAGGACGGGCTGCCGCGGATGCGGGCGGTGTCGGTGTCGGTCGCGCTGACCGAGAACCACGACACCAACGGCGGCCTGATGATCATGCCGGGCTCGCACCGGACGTTCCTCGGCTGCGAGGGCGCCACCCCGAAGGACAACTACAAGCGCTCGCTGCAGATGCAGGACGCGGGCACCCCGTCGGACGAGGCGCTGACCTCGCTCGCGGACGCGCACGGCATCCGGCTCTTCACGGGCCGGGCCGGTTCGGCGACCTGGTTCGACTGCAACGCCATGCACGGTTCGGGCGACAACATCACGCCGTACCCGCGCAGCAACGTCTTCATCGTGTTCAACAGCGTGGAGAACGCCGCGGTGGAGCCGTTCGCGGCGCCGGTGCGGCGGCCGGAGTTCATCGGGGCGCGGGACTTCACCCCGGTGCGGTGACGTTCTCGGCACCGGCGCCGTGAAGGACGCCCGGGACTCCGGCGCGGTGACGGCCCGGGACTCCGGCGCGGTGACCTGTGGGTGGGTGCGGGGGCCGGGTGGGCCCCCGCAGGTCCCTCAGAGCGCCGGGTAGTCGGTGTAGCCGCGGTGGTCGCCGCCGTAGAAGGACGCGCGGTCCGGGGTGTTGTACGGGCCGTCGTTCTTCAGCCGGGCCGGCAGGTCGGGGTTGGCGATGAACAGCTGGCCGTACGCGACCATGTCGGCCGTCCCGTCCTCGATCAGGGCCAGCGATGCGGCGCCGGTCGGGCCCTCGGTCGCCGGGTTGAGGACGAAGGTGCCGGAGAACTGCTTGCGCAGCGCGAGCGTCAGTTCACGGACGGCCGGGGCGGCCTCCATGATGTGCAGATAGGCGATGCCGAGCAGGTCGATCGCCGCGACCAGAGCGGTGTACGTCTCCTCCGAGTCGGTCTCCGCGATGTCGTTCAGGGTGTTGGCCGGGGAGATCCGCAGGCCGGTGCGCTCGGGGCCGATCTCGGCGGCGACGGCCTTGACGACCTCGACGGCGAACCGGATCCGGTTCTCGACGGAGCCGCCCCACTCGTCGGTGCGGTGGTTGGAGCCGGCGGCGAGGAACTGGTGGACGAGGTAGCCGTTGGCGCCATGGATCTCGACGCCGTCGAAGCCGGCGGCGACGGCGTTGCGGGCCGCGGCCGCGAACTCCGCGACGGTGGCGCGCACCTCGTCACCGGACAGCTCACGCGGGGTGACGAAGTCCTTGAGACCGTCGAGGGTGTAGAGCTGCCCGCCGGCACGGACGGCGGACGGGCCGACCGGGTGGAGGTCGCCGTCGAGGAGGTCGGGGTGACCGATCCGGCCGGTGTGCATGAGCTGGGCGAAGATCGTGCCGCCGCGGGCGTGGACGGCGTCGGTGACCTCGCGCCAGGCGGCGGTCTGCTCGGCGCTGTGCAGTCCGGGGGTGTTCGGGTAGCCCTGGCCGACCGCGGAGGGCTGGGTGCCCTCGGTGATGATCAGGCCGGCGGAGGCGCGCTGGGCGTAGTACTCGGCCACCAGCGCGTTCGGGGTCCGGTCCTCGGAGTGGGCGCGGCTGCGGGTCATGGGGGCCATGGCGATGCGGTTCTGGAGTCGGGTGCCGGCCAGGTCGATGGGGTCGAATGCAGTGGTCATGACGGCCTCCGGAAAATTTATGTGGTCGGCCAAGTATTCGGCCTGACGCCACTGTAACGCATTACTTGGCCGACCAAGGTAATCTTGGTGAGGCAGGCGGACACCCCCTCCTCCGCCCTGGCCCCAAGGGCCTGGAAGTACCCCCGGACCCCGCCGCAAGGAGCCAGCGATGCCCGAGTCCCCGTCCGCGTCCCCGTCGGACCCCGCCGGTAGCAGCCCGGTGCCGTCCACCGCTCAGGGCGGGCCGGTGAGCCATGCGATCGCCCGGGTGGCCCGGCTGCACCGGATCGCCGCGGGCCGGCTGCTCAAGGAGGTCGGGCTCTACCCGGGCCAGGAGTTCCTGATGATGTGCCTGTGGGACTGCGGTCCGGTCCGCCAGTCGGAGCTGATCAAGGCCATGGGTCTCGACCCCTCGACGGTCACCAAGATGCTCCAGCGCCTGGAACAGAGCGGTTACGTACGGCGCAGCCCGGACCCCGCCGACCGGCGCGCGGTCCTGGTCGAGGCGGCGGACGGGGACGGCGCGCTGCGGGCGGGGGTCGCGGACGCCTGGACGGGCCTGGAGGAGCACACCCTGGCCGGCCTCGCCCCGGCCGAGCGCGCCGAGCTCGTGCGGTTGCTGGCCAAGGTCGAGGGGAATCTCTGCGCGGAGACGGACGAATGCCCCGCACCGAAGACACGGCGCGGGGCATAGGGCGCGGGGCGGCGGGGGACCGTCAGCCGGCCAGGACCTCCAGGGCGCGGTCCACGTCCGCCGCGCTGTTGTACAGGTGGAAGGACGCCCGCAGGTTGCCCGCGCGGGCGGACAGCACGACGCCGGCCTCGCGGAGTGCGGACTGGCGGTCGCCGAGGCCCGGCACGCAGACGACGCCGGAGACGTCCCGCACCGGGGCGTGGCCCAGGTCCACGAGACCCGCCCGGAAGCGGGCCGCGAGCGCCTTGTTGTGGGCCTCGATCCGCTCGATGCCGACCTCTTCGAGCAGGGCGAGCGAGCGGGCGGCCCCGTGGTACGAGAGGAAGGCCGGCGGCTCGTCGAACCGCCGTGCCGACCGGGCCAGTTCGCGCACCGGTCCGTAGCTGTTGACCCACAGCTCCTCGCCAGTCACCCAGCCCGCGTGGATCGCGACCAGCGAGTCCTGCGCCTCCTCCGTGACCGTGAGGAAGGACGCCCCGCGCGGGCAGAGCAGGAACTTGTAGCCGCCGGCCACGGTGTAGTCCCACTCCCCCGCCCGCAGCGGCAGCCAGCCCGCCGACTGGGTGGCGTCGACGAGCGTACGGGCGCCGTGCGCGGCCGCCGCGGCCCGTACCGCCTCGAAGTCGGCCGTCCGGCCGTCGGCGGACTGCACGGCGGAGAAGGCGACGAGGGTCGTCCCGGGACGGATGGACTCCGCGAGCCGCTCCAGCGGGACGAAGCGTGTCTTGAGGTCGCCGCGGACCGTGAACGGCGTGATGACGGAGCTGAAGTCGCCCTCGGGGAAGAGGATCTCGGACCCGGCCGGCATCGACTGCGCGATCATCCCGACATGCACGGAGACCGAGCTGCCGACGGCCACCCGGTCCGGGTGGACGGACATGAGCCGGGCGTAGGTGGCGCGGGCCTCGGCGACGATCTCGAAGCTGCCGGCGCCCTCCGGCCGCCCGTCGGCGGTCTCCTCGGCGAGCAGGGTGATCGCCTCGATCGTGCGGCGTGGGAGCAGCGCGCAGGCGGAGGTGTTCAGATACGTCTGCTTCGGCGCGAACTCGGCTCCGCCGAGGGGGTCCATGAGATCCATGGCTCCAGCCTGGGCTCCCCCCGACCTGACGTCAACGACGAGTGATCAAGGGGAATCCCCAAGCGATGCTTATGGGTCGGTCAGGCGCCGGACGGGCCCGGGACCTCGCAGGTGCCGTCGGCGTCGCAGGCGGCGGCGTCCCCGCCGACCGGCTGCAGCGCCCGGCCCTGCCACGCCTGCTCCAGGGCCTGTGTGAAGACCTCGGCGGGCTGGCCGCCGGAGATGCCGTAGCGGCGGTCGAGGACGAAGAACGGCACGCCGTTCGCGCCGAGTTCGGCGGCCTCGCGCTCGTCGGCCCGTACCGCGTCCGCGTACGCGTTCTCGTCGGCGAGGACGGACCGGACCTCGGCCTCGTCCAGACCGGCCTCGACTCCGAGCCGCACCAGGGTCTCGGCGTCGAAGACGGAGCGCTCCTCGGCGAAGTTGGCGCGGTAGGCGAGGTCGAGCAGCTCGTTCTGCCGGCCGCGCTCCTTGGCGAGGTGGAGGAGGCGGTGGATGTCGAAGGTGTTGCCGTGGTCGCGGCCCTCGGTGCGGTAGCCGAGGCCCTCGGAGTGCGCGTTGGAGGCGACATGGGCCTCCATGGCGCGGGCCTCCTCCAGGGTGCGGCCGTACTTCTTGGCCAGCATGTCGATCACGGGAGCGGTGTCGCCCTTGGGCCGGTTCGGGTCGAGCTCGAAGGAGCGGTGCACCACCTCGATCTCGTCGCGGTGGGCGAAGGCCGCGAGCCCCTTCTCGAAGCGGGCCTTGCCGATGTAGCACCACGGGCAGGCGATGTCGCTCCAGATCTCGACGCGCATGTTCTTGCTTCTCTCCGGGGTCGGGGGGTGTTCCACGGCGGGAACACCCCGGTCGGCCGGATTCATTCCGCGACGGGCTCCAGTGTGAGCCGGAGCACGAGGTGCGTGCCGGAGCGCGGGGCGTCGGTGTCGGGGGTCCAGCCATGGGCGGCGTAGAAGGCCCGGGCCCGCTCGTTCTTCTCGAAGACCTCCAGTCGGGCGCCGGTCACACCCGCGGCCCGCCACCGGTCGAGGCAGGCGGCGTGCAGCTCGGCGCCGACGCCCCGGCGCCAGCGGTCGGGCCGGACGTGGAGCTGGGTGAGCATCATGGTCCCGTCCACCCTCCCGTACGCGGCGACGCCCGCCATCTCGCCGTCCCGCTCGGCACAGAGCACCTCGCCGCGCTCGACGGCCCTGCCCCAGCCGGCCCTGGTGCGGGCGAGCTCCTCGGGTCCGGCGAACTCGGCGTCGGGGACGTGCCCGCGGTAGTACGTGGACCGGGCATCGAGGTGCAGGGCGGCGATGGCGTCGAGGTCGTCGGGGGTCGCGTTTCTGATCATGACAACGGGGACGCGGCGGCCGGGACCGTGGTTGCGGACCGTCGAGCACCCGGGGCCCAGACCCCTCGGGCCGCGGACCCTCGCGCGCCCGGGCCCCAGGACCCCGGGGCCTACGGACCACCGAGCCCCCGGGGACGCACCCCCTTTCAGGCCCCCTTGCGGTACCGCCCCGGCGCCATGCCGTACTCCCGCTTGAACGCCTTGGCGAAGGCGAACTCCGAGGTGTATCCCGCGCGTTGGGCCACCGTGCGCAGCGGTGTGTCGTCCGCGCGCAGCAGCCGCCCGGCGGTCGTCATGCGCCACCACGTCAGATACGCCAGCGGAGGCCGGCCCACCAGCGTGGTGAAGCGGCGGGCGAAGGCCGCGCGGGAGAGGCCGCCCTCGGCGCCGAGTTCCTCCACGGTCCAGGGCCGCGCCGGGTCCGCGTGGATCGCGCGGAGGGCCGCGGTGACGACCGGGTCGCTCAGGGCCGCGGACCAGCCGGTGGTGCGGTCGGGGCGTTCGGTCAGCCACCACGTGCGCAGCATCAGGAGGAGCAGGGTGTCGAGCAGGGCGGGCACGAGCGCGTCGGATCCCGGCTGCGGGTCGGCGAGTTCGGCGCCGAGCAGGTCCACCGCGGCGCGCAGCCGGGGGTGGGCGCCCGGACGGGCCGGGATGTGCACGAACGGCGGCAGCTCGGTGAAGAGAGGATGGGCCCTGGCCCTGCTCACCTGGTACGCGCCGCACAGCAGCAGGGTCTCGTCGGCACCGGCGGGTGCGCGGTCGGGCGGGGTGGGCCAGGAGCCGTCGGGGGCCTGCACGGCGTCGACGAGCGGGGCGCCGGGGTGGGCGGCGAGCCCGTGGCCGGTGCCGTGCGCGAGCAGCACCACGTCCCCGGGGCGGAGTTCGACGGGTTCGCCGACGCCCGGCGGCACGAGCCAGGCCGTGCCCTGGACCACCACATGGAAGCCGGCACCCTTTCCCGGCGGGAAACGGAAGCCCCAGGAGCCGGAGTTGACGGTACGGGAGGAGTGGGGCCGCCCGGTGCGCATCGCCGCGACGGCATCGCTCAGTACGTCCATGACCGCACCGTACCGCGAGACGTGTGGACATGATGGGGAGGTCCTGGGACATGGAACGTCTCGCCACGCCTGCCTACGGTCGATGACATGACGAATCGACAGATGACGCGTGCGGTGCTGTTCCACCAGCTCGGCGGGCCCGAGGTACTGACCGTGGAGGAGGTTCCGCTCCCCGCCCCCGGCCCCGGCGAGGTGCTCTTCCGGGTCGAGGCGATCGGCCTCAACCGCGCCGAGGCCCTGTTCCGCGCGGGGACCTACTACTACCCGGCCACCCTTCCCGCCTCCCGGCTCGGCTACGAGGCGGCGGGGGTGGTCGAGGCGGTCGGCGCGGGTGTCACCGCGTACGCCGTGGGGGATCCGGTCATGGCGGCCGCCAACTTCGACTTCGGGGTGCACGGGGTGTACGCGGAGCGGGTGATGCTGCCCGAGGAGTACGTGGTGCCCCGGCCCGACGGCGTGGACGCGGCGACCGCGGCCGCGTCGTGGCTGACGTACTCGACCGCGTACGGCGGCATGGTGGAGGCGGGCGGGCTGCGTCCCGGGGATGCCGTGGTGATCACCGGGGCGTCCAGCGGCGTGGGGACGGCCGCGATCCAGGTGGCCCGGCGGGTCGGCGCGGTGCCGATCGCCACGACGCGGGGCGAGGGGAAGCGGCAGCGACTGCTCGATCTGGGCGCGGCCCGGGTGATCACGACCGAGAGCGAGGACGTGGTCAAGGAGGTGAAGCGGTTCACCGGGGGCCGGGGCGCGCGGGTGGCCTTCGACGCGATCGGAGGGCCCGGGTTCGCGGAGCTCGGCAACGCCCTGGAGCCGGACGGCACGGCGGTGCTGTACGGCTGGCTCGACCCTCGGCCGGCCACGCTGCCGATGAACTGGCCGCTCACCGTGCGGGGTTACGCCAACGGCGCGGTGGTGCGCACGGAGGAGGGGCGGCGTCGGATGGCCGGGTTCATCGGCTCCGGTCTGCGCGACGGCTCGCTGGCGCCGGTGATCGCCGAGACCTTCGAAGGTCTGGAGCGGATCACCGACGCCCATCGGCTGATGGAGTCCAACACGCACACCGGGAAGATCGTGGTGCGGGTGTGAACCCCGGTACGGGCCGGGTCAGCGGCGCGGCAGCCCGAGCGGGTTGTCGTCGCGCAGTTCCGGCGGAAGCAGGTGCTGCGGGGTCGACTGGTAGGTGACCGGACGCAGCCAGCGCTCGATCGAGGTCGCACCGACCGAGGTGGAGGTGGAGGTGGTGGCCGGGTAGGGCCCGCCGTGGTGCTGGGCGCCCGCCACCGCCACGCCGGTCGGCCAGCCGTTGACCAGCACGCGGCCCGCCAGCGGGGTGAGCTCGGCGAGCAGGGCGGCCGCGTCGGGGTCCTCCTCCGCCATCTGCAGGGTGGCGGTGAGATTGCCGGGGAGCCGGGAGAGGACCGCGGTGATCTGCTCCTGGGAGTCGTAGCGGGCGACGACGGTCACCGGGCCGAAGCACTCCTCCAGGAGGGTGTCGTGCTCGCCCTTGACCAGGGCGCCGGCGTCCACGGTCAGGAAGCCCGCGTTGACGGTGTGCGGCCCGCCGGGGCCGGGCATGACGGGCGCGGTCACGCCGGGGAGTTCGGCGCGCTCGAAGGTGCCGGTGAGGAAGGAGCCCCGCATCCGGTGGTCGAGCATCACGCCCGGCTCGGTCTCGCTGACGGCGTCCGTCAGGGCGGAGACGAAGCGGTCGCCCGCCTCACCGCTGGGCGCCAGGACGAAGCCGGGCTTGGTGCAGAACTGGCCCTGGCCCATGGTCATGGAGGCCGCGAGCCCGGCCCCGATCTCGCCGGCCCGTTCCTCGGCGGCCGCGCCGGTGATCACGACCGGGTTGAGGGAGCCGAGTTCGCCGTGGAAGGGGATGGGGACGGGGCGGACGGCCGCCGCGTCGAAGAGCGCCCGCCCGCCCCGGATGGACCCGGTGAAGCCGGCCGCCGCGACCAGCGGGTGGCGTACGAGCTCCACCCCGGCGTCGAAGCCGTGGACGAGGACGACCACGTCCTCGGGCAGCCCCACCTTGGCCGCGGCCCGGCGCAGCAGGGAGGCGGCGAGTTCGGAGGTGGCCGGGTGGTCGGGGTGGGCCTTGACCACGACGGGGCAGCCGGCCGCGAGAGCGCTGGCGGTGTCGCCGCCGGGGACGGAGAAGGCGAGCGGGAAGTTGCTGGCCGCGTAGACGGCGACGACGCCGAGCGGGATCTTCCAGCGGCGCAGGTCGGGCCGGGGCGGGGTGGTCGTGGGGTCGGGCAGGTCGATCCGGATGTCGAGGAAGGAGCCCTCGTCGACCACGTCCGCGAAGGAGCGCAACTGGGCGGTGGTGCGGGCGAGTTCGCCGGTCAGCCGGGCCGGGCCGAGCGCCGTCTCGGCGTCGGCGGCCTCGATGACGTGCGGTCCTGCCTCGTCGAGGAGGTCCGCCGCGGTACGGAGCAGGGCGGCCCGCACCGTACGGTCGGCGAGCGCCTCACGGGTGGCGGCCGCGGCGCGGACGGCCCGGTCGACCTCATCGGCTGTGGCCTCCACCGCAACCTGTTCCCGCGGCTTCCCCGTCCGGGGGTCCACACTCCACACTGGTTCAGCTGCCACCGCCACGCCCCTCTTCACGCCTTGTTCGCTATTCTGAACAAAGTTCCTGTAGATGAATCGGGACTCTATTGACGGGCGTGCCGTCTCCACAAGAGGCACCAAGATGAGGGGCGAGGGCAATGTCGACTGCCGACACGGGTGGGGCCCAGGTCAAGTCCGCGGTGCGCACGGTGGAACTGCTGGAGTACTTCGCCGGGCGCCCCGGAATGCACTCGCTCGCCGCCGTCCAGGAAGCCGTGGGCTACCCCAAGTCCAGCCTGTACATGCTGCTGCGCACCCTGGTCGAGCTGGGCTGGGTGGAGACGGACGCGACGGGTACGCGGTACGGCATCGGCGTACGGGCCCTGCTGGTCGGCACGTCGTACATCGACGGCGACGAGGTGGTGGCCGCCGCCCGGCCCACCCTGGACCGGCTCTCCGACGACACCACCGAGACCATCCACCTGGCGCGGCTCGACGGCACCAACGTGGTGTATCTGGCGACCCGTCAGTCCCAGCACTATCTGCGGCCGTTCACCCGTGTCGGCCGCCGGCTGCCCGCCCACTCGACCTCGCTCGGCAAGGCGCTGCTCGCCACCCACAGCGACGAGCAGGTCCGCAAGCTGCTGCCGGAGACGCTGCCGGCGCTGACCGAGCACACGATCACCGACCGCGAGAAGCTCATCGAGGAGCTGCATCTCATCCGCGAGCAGGGCTACGCGGTGGACCGCGAGGAGAACACCCTCGGGCTGCGCTGCTTCGGGATCGCGATCCCCTATCGGACCCCGGCGCGGGACGCGATCAGCTGCTCGGTGCCGGTGGCCCGGCTGACCCCGGGGCACGAGCAGATGATCAAGGACGCCCTCTTCGACGCGCGCGACCGGCTGACGCTGGCGACCCGCCGGCTCTGAGCTTCGTCGAGCCCTAGCCCGAGCCCCGTCACCCCGAGCCCCGTCACCCCGAGCCGCGCCCACCTTCGGTCAGGCTCGTTCCGCCAGCGCCCGCTGCCACACCGGGCTGTCGACGTAGTGGTTGTCGTACCGCTCCGAGGACTCCTTGATCTCCTCGAAGCTCGCCTCGCCGCGCATGACACGGCCGAGCAGCCGCAGGTAGTCGAAGCGGGCCATGCCCGGCGTGAAGACGAACAGGACGTCGGCCTCGGCGCCCGGCGCCGCGGCGAAGGCGTGCGGGGTGTGCGGCGGCACGAGCAGGAAGTCGCCCTCCTCCAGGACGGTCAGTTCCTCGCCGAGCAGCACCTGGAGCGAGCCGCCGAGCACGTAGAACATCTCCGACGCCTTGGTGTGGAAGTGCGCCGGGGCACCGACGGCGCCCTTCGCGAAGGTCGAGCGGTAGCTGGTGAGCTGCCCGCCGGTGGTGTCGGAATCGGCGAGGAGCGTCATCACGCTGCTCGGGTCGGCGGTGGTCTCGGCGCCGGCGGCGCGGGTGAGGAGCGGGGCGAAGGGCTGCGTCGTCTTCATGAAGATCACCCTATGGGGACGAGTGACCGGGCGATGGGTGCATTTCCGCTTGGAAGACATGGGTCAATCCGGGAGGGTGGAGGGCCGTCTCCCCCGTGCGGCGGAGGCGGTTCGTCGGTGGGCAGGAGGTGAGGGCAGGGGCCCGCGCGGGAGCGTGAAGCCATGACACGGACCGCTCCTCTCCCCGCCCCCCTCCCCGACCCGGCCCCCGGACGCCCGGGCACCGCCCGCCGGATCCTGCGCGCCCTGGCCGTCGTGGCCTGCCTCCCGTACATCTCGCTCAAGATCGCCTGGGTCGCGGGCAGCGACGTCGGCATCCCGGCCGGCAGCGTCCTGCTGGAGAACCGGGAGCTGATGGCCGCCGTCAACGCGATCTCGGTGGTGATGGACGCCGTCGTCGTGCTCCTCGCTCTGCTGCTCACCCAGCCGTGGGGGCGGCGCGTGCCGACCTGGCTGCTCGCCTTCCCGATGTGGGTGGCGACCGGCCTGCTCGCCCCGATCATGATCGGCTTCCCGGCCCAGACCGCCGTCGGGCTCCTCTCCGGTCCCGAGCCGGCCGGCAG
The DNA here is from genome assembly GCF_040645695.1 of Streptomyces sp. NPDC046712. Lineage (NCBI taxonomy): Bacteria > Bacillati > Actinomycetota > Actinomycetes > Kitasatosporales > Streptomycetaceae > Streptomyces > Streptomyces sp. NPDC046712. The sequence goes on from NZ_JBEYYW010000019.1 coordinate 94,316, forward strand.
CCGAGAACCCTTCCTCGACGAGTGGGTGTTCGGCACCGTCTACGGCGGCTTCATCGTCCAGGGACTCGCGCTCGGCACCCTCTTCTTCCTCTACGCCCGCGACCGCTGGGGCCATGTCTGGCGCGGCACCCTCGGCGACCTGCCCGCCCGCTTCTCCCGTACCGGTGTCCGCGTCACGGCGGTCACTGCCACGCTGGTCGCCCTCGGCCCCGCCACGGTCCACCTGCTGTGGGCCGCGGGCTCCACGACCGGGCTCCCGGCATCGCGGATCGCCCAGCGGGACGGGGACTTCTACGTCATCGAAGGGCTGCGACTGCTGTTCCTCGCGCTCGCCGTGGTCTTCGTCCTGACCCTGGTCTTCCAGTGGGCCCGGTCGGCCTCCGTGCGTACGGTGCTCGGTGTCGGCTGGGTCGGGTCGGGCGGGGCGGGCTGCTGGGGCGGCTACCTGCTCCTGGTGACCTTCATGCCGGGGACCGATCCCGCCAAGGAGCCCACGGGCCTGATGCAGCTGACCTACGCTGGGGAAATGATCACGGGGTTCCTGCTGGCCGGCTGCCTGGCCGTCTTCCTTCGGCGCCGGAGCGCGAGCGCGTGAAAGCCCTGCTCGGACAGCGGGCGAGACTCCGCTGGGTCCATCTGATCCTGGGCGGCGCCCTGTTCATGCCGTACTGGCTGGTCGGCACCGTGGTGATGGCCTGGTTCACCGGCGGGCAGGGCATGTTCGCGGCGAGCCTGACCGTGCAGTTCGGGGCGTACGCGATCGGCCTGCCGCTCGCCGCCGTCAGCTCGCTCTTCCCGTTGACCCGGCCGATCTCGGTGGCGGCGGCGCGGGCGCTGTGCGGGGTCCCGGCGGACCGGTACGCGGACGGCCCGGCGAGGGGCCGGAGCGCCAAGGCGCGGACGGCCGGCTGGTACACGCTCCATGTGGGCATCGGGGCGCTGATCAGCGGGGCGACGCTGGCGGTGCCGCCGTTCGCGGTCACGACGATGGCGCTGCCGTTCTCGGCGGAGCTGCGGGAGTCCGCGCTCAGCTCCTTCTGGGGCCTGGACCGGGCGTGGATGGTCTGGGCCGGAATTCCGCTCGGAATGCTGATGCTCCTCGGGCTCGTCGCCGCCGCGGCGGCCGGCGGGGAGTTCCTGGCACGCCAGGCCCCGCGGCTGCTCGGGCCGAGCCCGGCGGACCGGCTGGCGGCGGCCGAGCGGCGCGCCGCGGAGCTGGCCGTGCGGAACCGGCTCGCCCGTGAACTGCACGACTCGGTCGGCCACGCCCTGAGCGCGGTGACGCTCCAGGCGAGCGCGGCGCGGCGGGTCCTGGACACCGACGTGGAGTTCGTACGCGAGGCGCTGGCCGCGATCGAGGAGACCACCCGGCGCACGGTCGGCGAACTGGATTCCGTCCTCGGCCTGCTGCGTCAGGGCGAGGACGACGGAGAGCTGCCGGGGCTGCCGCTCGACGCGCTGGACGCGCTCGTGAAGGGCGCCGGGCCGAAGGTGGAGCTTTCGGTGACCGGGGACCTGGACCGGGTGCCGGAGGCGGTGTCGAGGGAGGCGTACCGGATCGTCCAGGAGGGCCTGACGAACGCGGGCCGGTACGCGGGCGGCGAGCGCGTGACCGCGCGGCTCGCCCTGCACGACGACGAGTTGGAGATCACGATGGAGAACCCCCTGCCCGCCCGCGCGCCGGTGGCCCGCCCCGACGGCGGCCGCGGCCTCCTCGGCATCGCGGAGCGCGCCCGCCTCCTGGGCGGCACGTCGGAGGCCGGCCCGGTGGACGACGCCTGGCGCCTCGCGGTGCGGCTGCCGCTGGGGACGGCGAAGCCGAGCGCGAGCAAGGAGGGTGGCCGGTGATCGGCATCGTGCTCGCGGACGACGAGCGGATGGTACGGACCGCGCTGCGGGTGATCCTCGACGCGGAGCCCGACCTGGAGGTGGTCGGCGAGGCGTCGACGGGCGCCGAGGCGGTGTCGGTGGTGCGTGAGCGGCGGCCGGACGTGGTGCTGATGGACGTGCGGATGCCGGAGATCGACGGGATACGGGCGACCGAGCAGATCCTGACGGGGATGGCGGAGCCCCCGCGGATCGTGGTGGTGACGACCTTCGAGAACGACGCGTACGTGTACGACGCGCTGCGGGTGGGCGCGGCCGGGTTCCTGCTGAAGCGGGCGGCGGCCGAGGAGCTGGTGGACGCGGTCCGGCTGGTCGCGCGCAGCGACTCCCTGCTCTACCCGGCGGCGGTACGGGGCCTCGCCGCCGAACATGCCCGCCGCCGTCCCCCGGCGGCGCCGCCGTGGGTGGCCCGGCTGACCGAGCGGGAGGCGGAGGTGCTGCGCCTGGTGGCGACGGGTCTGACGAACGCGGAGATCGCCGGCCGGATGGGCGTGGGCCCGGCGACGGTGAAGACCCATGTGGCGGCGGTCCTGGCGAAGACGGGGGCACGGGACCGTACGCAGGCGGTGATCCTGGCGTACGAGTCGGGGTTCATCACGCCCCGGTGACGGCGGGGCCGGCCGACCACGGGGGTGCCGGCCGGCCCCCGCCGAACGGGCCGACCTCGTGTCCTCGCGCATGAAGGTTCCCTGAGAAACGGGACACATCCGGAACGACCCGCCCCCTCCCGCTCGTCCCGCATATGGGATGAACAAGACGATCAGGCGCGCCTCGGTCTTCTCGCTGCTCCTGGTGCTCGCCCTGCTGGGCCGGGCGACCTGGGTGCAGGCGTACGAAGCCAAGGCCCTCGCGGACGACAAGAAGAACCGGCGGAACGTCATGGCGCAGTACGCGCAGCCGCTCGGGAACATCATCGTGGCCGGCTCTCCGGTCACCGGTTCGAAGGAGACTGCGGGCAGTGACCTCGCGTACAAGCGCGACTACACCGACGGCGAGCTCTACGCGGCCGTCACGGGCTACAGCTCGCAGGCGTACGGCGCCACGCAGCTGGAGGGCATCTACTCCGATGTCCTGGACGGCACCGACACCCGGCTGAAGAACCCGCTGGACGCCCTCACCGGCAAGCAGCAGGAGCCGGGGAACGTGGTCACCACGATCGACCCGGACGTGCAGAAGGCCGCGTACCGGGCCCTCGGCGACAACAAGGGCGCGGCAGTCGCCATCGACCCGAAGACCGGGCGGATCCTGGGCCTGGTCTCCACCCCGTCGTACGACCCGTCGAAGATCGCCGGTCTGACGGACGGCTCCACCTGGCAGGAGCTGACCACGGACAAGGACAAGCCGCTGGTCAACCGGGCGCTGCGACAGCCGCTACCGCCGGGCTCCACCTTCAAGCTGGTCGTCGCGGCGGCCGCGCTCGAGAACGGTCTGTACGGCTCCGTGGACACGGCGACCGAGAGCCCCGACCCGTACACGCTGCCGGACACCCGGACCGTGCTGAAGAACGAGAACGCCTCGGCACCCTGCGAGAACGCCACGATCCGCACCGCGCTGCGGTACTCCTGCAACAACGTCTTCGCCAAGATGGCCGTCGACCTCGGTCAGGACAAGGTGAAGGCGATGGCGGAGAAGTTCGGCTTCAACGACAAGGAGAGGGACGTCCCGGTCCGCGCCTACGCGAGCGTGTATCCGTCCGGCATGGACAAGGCGCAGACCGCGCTCACCGGCATCGGCCAGTTCGATGTGACGGCGACGCCGCTCCAGATGGCCATGGTGTCCGCGGCGATCGCCAACGACGGGCTCATGGCGGCGCCGCACATGGTGTCGGAGGTCGTCGACTCCGACGGAGACGCCCTCGAGTCCTTCGAGGACGGGGACACCCGGCGGATCGTCTCGTCCTCGACCGCGGAGCAGCTGCGCAGTGCGATGGTGACCGTGGTGGACAAGGGCACGGGCACGAACGCGGCCGTCGAAGGCGCCGAGGTCGGCGGCAAGACCGGCACCGCGCAGCACGGCGAGAACAACAGCAAGACGCCGTACGCCTGGTTCACGTCCTACGCCAAGGACGCGAAGACCGGGAAGGAGGTCGCGGTCGCCGTCCTGATCGAGGACTCCGGCGCCGCCCGCTCCGAGGTCAGCGGCAACGGGCTCGCGGCCCCGGTGGCGCAGAAGATGATGAAGGCGGCCCTGAAGTGACCTACCGGTCCAGGGGCTTGGCCATGAAGAGCGCGGTCTCGCCCTCGGACTCGGTGCCGGTGTAGAGGGTGGTGTCCAGGCCGCAGAGCCGGAACCCCATGCGCCGGTAGGCCCGTACCGCCGGGACGTTGACGCTGGTGACCTCCAGCCAGGCGGTACGGGCGCCGCGCTCGCGGCCGTGGGCCAGGGCGCGGCGCATCAGCTCGCCGCCGATGCCCCGGCCGCGGTGGGCGGGGGCGACGGTGACCTGGTGGACGACGAGGCGCCGGTTCCACTCCTCGACGGCGACGGCGATGTACCCGCAGATCGTCCCGTCGGCGTCGACGGCGACGATCTCGTGCGGGCCGCCGCCGGAGTCGTCCCCTTCGCTCTCGTCGTCCGCCGGGAAGACCTTCACCAGCGGCGGGTCGACGGCCACGAGCCGCAGCCCGAACCCGACGTCCCCGGCGGCGACTTCGTAGACGTACTCCGTGGTGAAGGAGTCGTCGAGCGCGGCGACGGCCGATTGGTCGGCAGGCCCCGCGACACGGTATGCAAGGTCACTCATGAACCGAGCATAGTTTCGACCCCGCGGAGGACCGCCGTGCGACTGCCCCGTTCCCTGTCCGGCTGGACCATGGCCGTCTTCGGGTTGCTCGCCGCCGCGCTGGGGGTGGTGGGCCTCGTGGCGCCCGACACCCTGCTCACCGTCATGGGCTTCGAACCCCTCCCCGACGCGAGCCGCGCGGACGGGGACCACACCCTCGTCTTTCTGACCGCTTCCTCCATGGCCGCGCTCAACATGGGCGTCTACTACGTCCTGGCCTCGCTCGCGGACTGGAAGCCGTTCTTCCGCTGGACGGTCCCGTTCCGCCTCCTCACCTGCGCCGTCTTCACCCTCGCCGTCGTCACGGGCCGCGCACCGGCCGGCTTCCTCGGCGTGGGCCTGTGGGAGGGCCTCGGCGCGGTGGTGACGGGTGCCGCGCTGCGGTACGAGAACCGGGCCCGGAAGAATGCCGTGGCATGAGCCCGCGCCCTTTCGAAGACCCGACCTGTACGGAGATGAGCGACCCCCTCGCGGGACTCGACGCCGTCGACTGGGCGAGCCTCCACCATGCCTACGGTTCGGCCGAGGACGTGCCCGGCATGCTGCGGGATCTCCATCGGCCCGAGAAGGCGGCCGAGGCGGCCGACGATCTGCTGACGCACATCCACCACCAGGGCGGATGCGTCGACACCTCCGCGGCGCCCGCCGTCCCGTACGTGCTCCGCGCCGCGGCCGACCCGGGAATCGAGCCGGGCGTGCGTCAGGAGCTCGTCGAGCTCGTCGGGTGCCTGGCCCACGAAGGCAACACCGCGGAGCCCCGGTTCGTCGACCCGGCCTGGGCCGCCGCCTGGGACCTGGCGGTGACGGACCTGCTGACCATGCTCGACGACCCCCTGGCCCCGATCCGCGGCGCCGTCGCGGAGGCTCTCGCCGAGGCGCGTGACCGGGCCGACGAGGTGCTCAGGGCGCTGCGGGCCCGGTGGGCGGTGGAGCCGGCGGCGGAGACACGCGGTCAACTCGTCGGGTCGATCGGCTCGTTGACTCCGCACGGCGGCGCGGAACGGGCCGCGGCCGTCGACTGGCTGCGTGCGCTCATGGACGGCGCCGAGCCCGCCGCGCGTCTCGTCGCCGTGCAGGCGCTGCGCGCCGCGCTGCCTGGGCAGGACGACGAGGCGTACGCACGGACGGTGTCCGAGGTCCTGCTCGGGAGCGAGCCGGCGACCTGGCGGCCGGGCGTCACGTACCTCGAGGGAACCGTCACCTGGGCCCACGGCCTCCTGGGCGACGACCGGGCCGGCCGGGTCGCCCTGGCCGTGAAGCTGCTCGCCCACGAAGAGAGCGCCGTACGCGCGGGCGCGCTGCAGGCCGCCGCCGACGCGATCAGCCGCCGGCGCTCCGCGGGGCCCGAACTGCTCCCGGCCGTCGCCCGTCTGCTGTCCGACCCCGAACCCGAGAACCGGCGCTTCGCCGGCCGCGTCCTCGGCATGTGCGGGCACGCCGCCCGCCCCTGGGCCGACGCGCTGGCGGCCATGGTGACGGACGAGGGCGAGCCGTACCTGCCGGCCCAGGACCAGGCCGTCTGGGCGCTGTCCCGGATCGGGGACGCCCGATGCGTGCCGCCGGTCGCACGCCGGCTGTCGGAGGTGCGGCCGGCATTCTCGTACTTCGAGATGCACTCCGCCGGCTGGGGGGCGGACGAGCCGAGCCTGACCGAGGTCGCCGGAGGTCTCGCCGCCCACGCCGACGCGCTGCTGCCGCCGCTGCGGGCCCGGCTGGCCGCCGCCTCGACCGTCGACGAGCGTCGCGCGCTCTGCCAGGTCCTCACGGCCTGGGGCGCGGCGGCGGCCCCCGCGATCCCGGAGCTGCGCGACCTCCTGGACACCGACGGCGCGGTGTGGGCGCTGGACGCCCTCGCCGCGATCGGGCCGGCCGCGTCCGCGGCCGTGCCCCCGGAGCGGCTGCGCGCGTTGCTCGACGCCCCGCCCGAGGGCCAGTCGTTCGCTCCGCGCGCCCTGGCGGTCGCGTACGGGCGGCTGACGGGCGACCGGGAGCCCGCGCTCGCGCTGCTGGTTCCGGAGCGGGGCGAGGCGTACCGCTGGGAGAGCGCGGCCAGGGTGGTGGGCGAACTGGGGCCGCAGGGCGCCCCGTACGTCGCTCGGCTGCGTGAGCTGCTCGACGTCCACGCGGAGGGCTGGCTGCCGCTGTGCGTCGGCGAGGCGCTGTGGCGGATCACCGGACAGGCCGACGAGGTCGTTCCGGCCCTCGTCCGCGCGATCGAGCCCTTCCCCGAACGGGGCAACGCCTACCGGGCGGTCACCGAGACCGTGAGACTCCTGGCCCGGATCGGCCCGCCCGCCGCGCCGGCCCTCCCGGTCCTCAGGGCGTTCCTCGACGCCGACGAGCGGCCCGTCCCGCACGGCACCTGGCGCTCCGTCCCGGACGACGACGAGCTGTGCGACGCCGCGCGCGCCGCGCTGCTCGCCATCGCCGGGACGGACTCCCCTGCGGGCAGCGCTACTTGACGCCGAGCAGCTGCTCGATCGGGTCGATCGCGAAGTAGACGGCGAACAGGGCGGCCGTCCCCCACAGCAGCCAGTGCACCTCGCGCGCCTTGCCGAGGACGGCCTTGATGAGGACGTAGGCGAGGAATCCGGCGCCGATGCCGTTGGTGATCGAGTACGTGAAGGGCATGACGGCGATCGTGAGGAAGGCCGGGATCGCGATCTCGTAGCTCGTCCAGTCGATGTGCCGCACCTGGGACATCAGCAGGAAGCCGACGGCGATCAGGGCGGGTGCGGCGGCCTGGGCGGGGACGACGGTGGCCAGCGGGGTGAGGAAGAGGGCCAGCGCGAACAGGCCACCGGTGACGACCGAGGCGAAGCCGGTGCGGGCCCCCTCGCCGACGCCGGCCGCCGACTCGATGTAGGAGGTGTTGGAGGAGGCGGAGGCGGCTCCGCCCGCGACGGCGGCGGCTCCGTCGATGAGGAGGACCCGGCCGAGCTGCGGGACCTTGCCGTTCTCGTCGAGGAGACCGGCCTCGCTGGAGACGCCCACGACGGTGCCCATGGTGTCGAAGAAGTCGCTGAGCAGCAGGGTGAAGACGAGCAGGACGAGGGTGACGACACCGATGTGCTCGAAGGCGCCGAAGAGGCTGAAGGAGCCGACGAGGCCGAAGTCGGGCGCGGCGACGACGTCCTCGGGGACGGCCGGGACGGTCAGGCCCCAGGCGGCCGCCGGGATGTCGGCGATCTCGTTGATCACGATCGCGACGACGGTCATGGTGACGATGGAGATGAGGATCGCGCCCTTCACCTTGCGGGCCATGAGCGCGATGGTGAGCAGCACACCGAGACAGAAGACGAGGACGGGCCAGCCGGAGAGGTGGCCGCCCGCGCCGAGCTGGACGGGGACGGCGCCGGTCTCGCCGGGGATGCGGGTCACGAAGCCGGCGTCGACGAAGCCGATGAAGGCGATGAAGAGGCCGATGCCGACGCTGATGGCCTGCTTGAGCGGGTGCGGGATGGCGTGCATGACGGCTTCGCGGAGCCCGGTGACGACCAGGACGCAGATCAGCAGACCTTCGAGGACGACGAGCCCCATCGCGTCCGGCCAGCTCATGAGGGGTGCGAGCTGGAAGGCGACGACGGCGTTCAGTCCGAGTCCGGCGGCGAGGGCGAGCGGGAGGTTGCCGCCGACGCCCATGACGACGGTCATGACGGCGGCCACCAGGGCGGTGACGGTGGCCAGTTGGGCGCCGCTGAGCTGGTGGCCGAACTTGTCCTCCGCGCTGCCCAGGATGATCGGGTTGAGCACGAGGATGTAGGCCATCGTGAAGAACGTGGCGAGACCGCCGCGTATCTCCCGGCCGAAGGTCGACCCCCTGGCGCTGATCGCGAAGTACCGGTCGACCGGGTTGGTTCTGGTGTCAAACATGGTTCTCCTCGGGACGGCTGGCTGGATTGTGCCCAGCCGTGGACCGTTTCAGGTGTCCCCGGTGTTACGGACCCGGACTCTGCCTCTGCCTCTGCCTCTGCCTCTGCCTCTAGGGCATCTGCCCGATCCGCACCGGCCACCTCAGACGCCAGGCTGCGGGCATGCGAGGAACTGCGGGGCTCTATCTGACCGGGGTACTGGTGTCGGGATTCGGCACGACGGCGATGTGGCTGGCATCGGGGATCTGGGTCAAGTCCCTGACCGGCTCGGACAGTCTGGCGGCGCTGACCGTGTTCGCCCTGTGGGCACCGGCGCTCGTCGGTCCCCTCCTCGGCACGGTCGCGGACCGGGTGCGGCGGCGCCCGCTGATGGTGTGGTCGAACGTGGCGATGGCGGCGCTGCTGCCGACGCTGCTGTGGGTCGACGCGGCGGACCGGGTGTGGCTGCTGTTCGCCGTGCTTGTCGTGTACGGGATCCAGGGCACCGTCCACGATGCGGCGGAGGTCGCGCTGGCCGCGAGCGCGCTCGACAAGCGGCTGCTCGGGGACTTCAACGGGCTGCGGATGACGGTCAACGAGGGCGTGAAGCTCATCGCCCCGCTCGCCGCGGCCGGTCTCTTCGCCCGGTACGGCGGCGGTCCGGTGGCGCTGCTCGACGCGGCGACGTTCGCGCTGGCCGCGGGGGTGTTCGCGCTGATGCGGGTACGGGAGGAGAAGCCGGTGCGCCCGGCGTCGGCCCACTGGCTCCGCGACACGGCGGAGGGCCTGCGGACGATCCGGTCCTCGCCGGTGCTGCGCCCCCTGGTCCTGGCCGGCTCCTTCACGATGCTGCTCGCCGGGGTGAACGGGGCGGCGATCTACGCCGTCGTGGACCGGGGACTCGGTCACTCCCCCGCGTACGCGGGGGTGTTGTACGCCGTCCAGGGAGCGGGCTCGGTCGCCGCGGGGCTGTCGGCCGGACCGCTGCTGCGCCGTGTTCCCGAGCGGCTGCTGTCCGCCGCCGGACTGGCCCATTTCGCGGTGGCGGCGGGCGCCCGCGCGGTCCCGCACGACGGGGTGGCGCTGGTGGCGAGCGCGCTGATCGGCGTGGGCCTGCCCTGCGTCCTGATCGCCGCGATGACGGCGGTCCAGCGGGAGGCCCCGGAGGCCGCAATGGGACGCGCGGCGGCGACGGCACACACCCTGGTCTTCGTCCCGAACGCGATCGCCCTTGCGGCGGGCGCGGGCCTGGTCGCCCTCCTCGACATCCGGCTGCTGCTGCCCCTCCTGACCGTCGCGGGCCTCGCCGGAGCGATCGCCCTCGTCGGCCGGACGTCCGCCCGCGCAGAGGCCCCGGCGCGGGCGGACGCCTGAGGCACCCGGGCGTCCCAGATGCTCCGGCCCCAGCTCCGCCCCCGGCCCCGGCCTGGCCCCCGCCTCAGCCCAGCGCCCGCAGGGCCTCCCTGACGGCTGCCAGGTCGGAGTTCGAGGCCAGGCCCGCGTGGTAGAGGCGGAGTTCGGTGGCCCCCTCCGACGCCGCCCGCTTCGCGTCCTCGATCAGGGTGGACGGGGAGCCGCCCATCCCCGTCACCACCGGGAAGTTGGCCGCGACGACGGTGTCCGGTGCCGCGTGGGCCGCGAAGGGCGCCACGGTGGCGGCCGGGGTGACCACGCCGTCGGCCAGGGCGAGCACGTGCGCCGGGTCGGTGCCGACGTTCGCCCCGCAGCGGTACGGGTGCGGGTCCGCGTGGAGCAGGACGCGGAAGCCGGGCGGGGCGGCCGCCCGGACCGCGGCCACCGCGGACTCCTGGAGCGCGCGGGCGGTCCTGGTGCGCCAGGCCAGGGCGGCGTCCGCGAAGCCGTCGAGCGGGCCGACGGCGCCTCCGGCCCACACCGGCGCGAGGGCGCCGCGCACGGCCGCCGCCAGCGCGTCGGGGTCGACGCCCTCCTCCCCGTACCCCTCCTGGCAGGAGGGGCAGAAGCAGAGGGACATCAGGTACTGCTCCCGGTCCCCGAGTCCGACCCCCGCGGTCTTGTCGTGGGCGTGCAGATGCGCGAGGCCGTACCAGCCGCAGGACTCCAGCTCGGTGCCGGCCGCGCCGGGCCGTACCGCCGCCTCCACCGCCAGGTCCACCAGGTGGGCGCGGACGTCGGGTCGGGCGATGCACGGGGCCCAGGGGTAACGGTCGCCGTAGGCGTTGACGACCGAGGTCCCGGGATGTTCGGCCCCCAGGCGGGAGTTGTGGGCGAGGACCACCCAGCTGTGCACCTCCAGGCCGGCGGCCGCGAGCGCGCCCGATGCCTCCCCGTACGCGTCGCCGGGCGCCCACTCCCCCGCCTCGTACGGTCGCAGCGCGCGCCCGGACCAGCGTGTCTCGTCCGGCGGGTAGAGCACGGCGGCGTGCTCGGCGGTGACGATCCGGTGTCCCGGGTGGCGGGGCGTGAGGGCGCGGGTGGAGTGGTACGCGGAGGCGAGCGTGACCTGTGCGACGCCCAGGTCCGCGAGGAGGTCGGGCGCCGCCGGGTCACCGACGACGTCCCACGGGTAGACGAAGGTCCCTGCCCTCATGCCTCGCCCTCCGGCTTCGCCAGCAGCGCGCGTCCGCGCTCGATGATCGCGGCGAGTTCCTTCAGGTGCTCGGGCGCGGGCTCGCTCAGCGGCGGCCGCACCTCACCGACGTCCAGGCCGCCCATGCGTACCGCCGCCTTGACGAGGGAGACCGCGTAACCGCGTCCCTTCGCCCGCAGTTCGACGAGGGGGCGGTAGAAACCGTCGATGAGCCGTTCCACGGTCACGTCGTCGCCCGAGGCGAGGGCGGTGTGGAAGGCGAGGGCGATGTCGGGGGCGAAGCAGAAGACGGCGGAGGAGTAGAGGGTGACGCCGATGCCGCGGTAGGCGAGTCCGGTGAGTTCGGCGGTGGGCAGGCCGTTGAAGTAGAGGAGGTCGAGGCCCTCGGCGCGGACCGCGCTGACGATCCGCTGCATCAGGTCGAGGTCGCCGAGGCCGTCCTTGAGGCCGATGATCCCCTCGGCGCGGGCGAGGGCCACGGCGGTCTCGGGGGTGAGGATCGCGTTGTCGCGCTGGTAGACGATGACGTCGAGCGAGGTGGCGGCGGCGAGTTCGGTGTAGTGGCGCAGCAACCCAGCCTGGTCGGCGACGACGAGGTACGGGGGCATGGCGAGGAGCCCGTCGGCGCCCGCCTCCTCGGCGAGCCGGGCGTACCGGATCGCGAGCGCGGTGCCGTAGCCGGCGCCGGCGAGGACGGGGACCCGGCCGGCGGACTCCTCCACGGCGGCGGCGACGCAGACGCGGAACTCCTCGGGGGTCAGGGCATGGAACTCGCCGGTGCCGCAGCAGGCGAAGACCGCGGCCGCGCCCGCCTCGATGCCGCCGCGGACATGGGCGCGGAAGGTGTCGAGGTCGACGGTGCCGTCCGGTCCGAAGGCGGTGACGGGGAAGAACAGCAGGCCGTCGAGCCGGCCGGCGAGCGGGGCTGAGGTCACGGGCGCTCCCAGAGAAGTCCGTCGTGCACCGTCGTGCACAGTTCTGATTGTTGTCCATATTCTTGAACGACTTCACGCTAGAGCAGCCCTGAAGTGCCGGTCAAGGCGCAAAACACCCTCCAGCGTTCACTCTTGACGGTCCGTGTGCGCTCTTGACGCTCGACGAGCCCCCTCCCTACCGTGTCCACGGTTGTGAATCAGATCCACGGACGGAGACCTCCCCGATGCCCACACCCCGCACCGTCCTGCTCACCGGCGCCGCCGGGGGCGTCGGCACGCTGATGCGCGAGCTGCTGCCCGCGTACGGGTACGAGCTCCGGCTGCTCGACCTGGCGCCCGTCGAGGGCGCACCGGACGCGATCACCGCCGACCTCACCGACCGCAAGGCGCTGCGCGAGGCCGTCCGCGGGGTCGACGCGATCATCCATCTCGCGGGCATCTCCCTGGAGTCGACCTTCGAGAAGATCCTCGCCGCGAACATCACCGGCCTGCACCACCTCTACGAGGCCGCGCGCGAGGAGGGGGTGCGCCGCGTCGTCTTCGCCTCCAGCAACCACGCCGTCGGCTTCACTCCCCGCCCGCGCGGGGACGAGCCGGTGATCCCCGTCGACACCCCGCACCGGCCGGACACCTTCTACGGCCTGTCCAAGTGCTTCGGTGAGGATCTCGCCCAGTTCTACTGGGACCTGCACGGCCTCGAGACCGTCTCCGTACGGATCGGTTCGTGCTTCCCCGAGCCGACCTCGGTCCGGATGCTGTCGATGTGGCTGAGCCCCGCCGACTGCGCGCGGCTCCTCCACGCGGCGCTCACCGCCGAGAAGGTGGGGCACACCGTGGTGTACGGATCGTCCGCCAACACCCGGCTGTGGTGGGATCTCTCCTCGGCCCGGGCGCTCGGCTACGAGCCGCAGGACGACTCGGAGCGGTTCGCCGAGCGGATCATCGCCGAGCAGGGGCTGCCGGCGGAGGACGATCCGAGGGACGCGAACCTGGGCGGCCACTTCTGCACCGACCCGCCGCGCTGGCCGTACTAGGGGGTGTCTCGCGGCGCGGGAGGGGTGGGTACGCAGGCCCCCGGCCGGACTTATGCGGGGGCGCCGGCCGGGGCCCGGGTCACTGCATGCGGTGGCACACGCGACAGAGGAAACGTTACGGCGGCGGTGTGCGGCCCCGCGATCCGCTCAGCGCGGCAACTGTCCGCGAAACGCGGCGCGTCCGGCCGACGGCGCGTCCGGCCGTCACCCCGCCGAGCGCCGCAGGGTCTGCGAGGGCGACTCGCCGAACCGGGTCCGGTACTGCGCCGCGAACCTCCCGTGATGGGCGAAGCCCCAGCGCCAGGCCACCTCGCTGACACTCAGCTCGCCCGGTCCTGCGGCCCGCAGCTCCTCGTGGACCCGTTCGAGCCGGACCTCACGGACGTACGCCATCGGTGACATCCCCACGTACTCCCGGAACGACTCCTGGAGCCGGCGCACACCGACCCGGGCCAGGCCGGCGAGTTCGGTGGTGGTGAAGGGGTGCTCGGGACGCTCCCGTACGGCGTCCATGGCGCGCTTGACGGGCGCGGGCCGCAGCGGCTCCGCCGGGTGGGCCAGCTCCTCGCGCCAGGGGTGCTCGGCGGCCAGCAGCAGCCCGTTGAGCAGGGCCTCCTGGAGGGGCCGTGCGACCAGCTCGTGGTGGGCCAGGCTGTCCCCGGCGAGCGCCTCGCGCGCCACCTGCCGGGCGAAGCGCGCCCAGCTCAGACCGGGGCCGCGCGAGATGTCCAGAGTCGGCTCGAAGGCGAGGGCGCCGCGCGGCGGGCGCCCGAGGAGCTGTTCCAGCCGGTCGTGCAGCGCGGCCGCGCCGATCTTGACGGAGACGGTCCGGCAGTCCCCGCTCCAGCGGTCCAGACAGGTATCCCCCGAGGGGTCGAGCACCACGGCCTCGGTCGCCGTCGCCACCACCGGGGCGCGGCCGCCCTGGCGCATCTCCATCGTTCCGCTGAGCGGGGCGTTGACATGGAACGCCCCGAGCTCGCCGAAGCGCATCCGCACGTCCGCGCCGCAGGCCAGGTCGCCGATGACCACCTCGCCCAGGTCGACGGTGTCGAACCGGGCCACGAAGGGACGCTGCCGCCGCTCGATGACGTCCATGAAATTGGCGTAGTACCGCGCGTCGATCTCCTGCCGCGCCTCGTCCACGTCCTGCGTACGAAAAGAGCTCCCACCCACGAGCGGAAAGAATACGAGCCGCTCACATATTCATATGACGGACCTGCCCCGGAGCGGCAGGATGCGCGTCATGCCACAGCCTCATGGATTCAGCTACGAGCAGCGCGCCGACGGCACGGTCGTCCTCACCCACCGAGGACGCGCCGCGGGCACCCTGCGCGGAGGACGCGCGGAGAAGTTCCTGACGGAGGTCGCGTCGGGGGACGCCCAGCTCGTCATGGCGCGCTGGACGGGCGCGTACAAGTTCGGCAACGAGCGCGCGGCCCGGAACCACCCCCGTAACCAGGGTGGCCGAAGGTAGCGAAGGTAAGGGAACGGCAAAGCGGTCTCGCTCGTTACCCCTGACATGACCGCTATGACCCCCGGCTCGAACATCCCTCTCTCCGCCGCGCGCGTGGCGGTGGACGTGGCCGCCCCGGTGCGGCTCGACGTCTCGGGCCTCCTGCTCAGCGCCGACGGCAAGGTGCGCTCGGACGCCGACTTCATCTTCTACAACCAGCCGACCGGCCCCGGTGTGACCTACCGCTCCGGCGGCGGCACGGCTCCCGACGCGATCCTGGTGGACACCGGCGCTGTGCCGCCCGGCATCGAGAAGATCGTCGTCACCGCCAGCCCCGACGAGGCGGGCCAGACGTTCCAGGGCGTCGAGCCCACAGCGACGATCAGGAACGCCGACGACGGCAGCGTCCTCGCCACGTTCACCCCGCCGCAGCTCGGTACGGAGACGGCGCTGGTGGTCGTGGAGATCTATCTCCGCAACGGAGCCTGGAAGGCGCGCGCCGTGGGCCAGGGGTACGCCAACGGGCTGGCCGGCATCGCCACCGACTTCGGTGTCTCGGTGGACGAGGAGCCGGCGGCCACGCCGGTGGCGCCCCCGGTCGCGCCTCCGGTGGCCGCCGCCCCCGTCGACCCGCGGATCGCCGCCCCGACGCCTCCCCCGCCGTCCGCTCCCCCGGCGGCTCCTCCCGCCGCCCCGGTCTCCACCGGCAAGATCAACCTGGACAAGGGCCGGGTCAGCCTCCAGAAGAACCAGACCGTGTCCCTGGTCAAGGGCGGCCGCCCGCTGCTCTCCCAGGTCAAGATGGGTCTCGGCTGGGAGCCCGCGTACCGCGGCAAGGACATCGACCTCGACGCCTCGGTCATCGCGTACGGTCCCCAGCGCAACCACCTGGACAGCTGCTACTTCGGCAAGCTCTCCATCCTGAACGGTGCCGTCAAGCACTCCGGCGACAACCTGACCGGTGAGGGCGCGGGCGACGACGAGGTCATCGTGGTCGACCTCGGCCGCCTCCCCGCCGACGCCACGGGTCTGGTCTTCACGGTCAACTCCTTCTCCGGCCAGAAGTTCACCGAGGTCGCCAAGGCGTACTGCCGGCTGATGGACGCGGCGACCGGCGAGGAGCTGGTCCGTTTCGACCTGACCACCGCCGAGCCGCAGACGGGCGTGATGATGGCGAAGCTCATCAAGCAGTTCTCCGGCGAGTGGGAGATGACGGCGATGGGCGAGTTCGTGAAGTCCCGTACGGTCCGGGGCATGGTGAAGCCCGCCGCCCAGGCGCTCTGACCTCGGCACGCGGAAGGGCCCGCCGGGTGACCGGCGGGCCCTTCCGGCGTTTCGGGGCGAGGTCAGCGGCGGGGCTGGCGGCGCCACGGTCCGGTGATCGCGACCATGATGCCCGGGTCCTGGATGTTGGCGTACAGCGTGTCGCCGTCGGGCGAGAAGACGACGCCGGTGAACTCGCTGTCGTTCAGGTCGTTGCGGGCGATCGGGTAGGTGCGGCCGCGCTCGGTGGCGCCGAAGAGGTGCTGGACGCCCTCGCCGTCCTCGGCGATGACGAGACCGCCGTAGGGAGAGACGGTGATGTTGTCCGGGCCGTCGTAGGCACCGTCCTTGTCCGGGTCGGCGTTGACGCCGAGCAGCACCTGGAGGGTGAGGGTGCGGCGCTTGGGGTCGTAGAACCAGACCTGGCCGTCGTGCGGGGCGCCGGGGCTCTCCTCACGGGCGTACGAGGAGACGATGTAGGCGCCGCCGTCCGCCCACCACATGCCCTCCAGCTTGCGGGCCCGGGTGACCTCGCCGGGCCCGAACTGCTCGCGGACCTCGACCTCGCGGCCGTCGCGGTCGGGGACGTCCACCCAGTCGACGCCGTAGACCGTGCCGATCCGGGTGGCCCGGGAGAGGTCGTCGACGAAGCGGCCCGCCGAGTCGATGCAGCGGGGCGCCTGGAGGACGCCGGCGTCGTCGGCGAGGGTGCGGAGCTTGCCGCGGCCGTGCTCGAAGCCGTGCGGCGGCACCCAGCGGAAGAAGAGGCCGTTGGGCGCGGAGGCGTCCTCGGTGAGGTAGGCGTGGCCGCGCTTGGGGTCGATGACGACGGCCTCGTGGTCGTAGCGGCCGAACGCCTTGATGGGCTTGGGGTCGCGGTTGGCGCGGCGGTCGCGCGGGTCGACCTCGAAGACGTAGCCGTGGTCCTTGGTCATGCCGTTCTCGCCGGCGAGGTCCGAGTTCTCCTCGCAGGTGAGCCAGGTGCCCCAGGAGGTGCGGCCGCCCGCGCAGTTGGTGGAGGTGCCGGCGATGCCGACCCACTCGGCGACGGTGCCGTCGCGGTGCACCTCGACGACGGTGCAGCCGCCGGAGGCGGCGGGGTCGTAGACGAGGCCCTCGGTGAGCGGGACCGGGTGCTGCCACTTGGAGCGGGGGCCCTTGAGCTCGTGGTTGTTCACCAGGAGCGTGGTGCCGCGGGGGCCGGCGAAGGTGGCGGTGCCGTCGTGCTTCTGCGGCGTGAACTCGCCGGACTCCAGGGTGGTGACGCCGCTGTGGGTGATGACGCGGTACGAGAACCCGGCGGGCAGAGCGAGGATGCCGGCGGGGTCCTCGACGAGGGGCCCGTATCCGAGCCGCTGCCCGTGGCCCCACGTCTCCAGCTCCTCCGAGGCCAGCGCCTCGGGCGCGGTGGCCAGCGCCCCGACGGAGCCGGTCAGGACCAGCCCGGCGCCGGTGGCTGCGGACTTCTTGGCGAATTCTCTGCGGTCGAGCGGCATGGCGTGGTCGTCTCCCTGTCGTCACCCGGTGTCGGGGCACACGGTCCCGCCCACGTATAAACGTGAGTTGAACAGAGAGGCGTCCTTCCATGAACCTGCTCCCTTCCGGCCGGCGCGTCCTCGTCAGCGGGGCCTCCCGGGGCCTCGGCCGGGCCGTGGCCCAGGCGTTCGCCGCCAACGGCGACCGGGTCGCCGTCCACTACGGCTCCCGAGCCGACGAGGCCCGCGAGACCCTGGACTCCCTGGAGGGCACCGGCCACGTGCTGACCGGCGGCGACCTCGCGGATCCGGCGGGCGCGGCGGCGGTGGCGGACGCGGCGGCGCAGGCGCTGGGCGGCATCGACGTCCTGGTGAACAACGCGGCGGTCAACGAACGGCACCCCGTGGCGGAGACGCCGTACGAGGAGTGGGTCGCCGTCTGGCAGCGACATGTGGCCGTGAACCTGCTGGCCACGGCGAACCTGAGCCATCTCGCCGCGCGGCGCATGATCGACCAGGGTGGCGGCGGAAGGATCGTCAACATCGGCTCGCGGGGCGCGTTCCGCGGCGAACCGGACCACCCCGCCTACGGTGCGACCAAGGCCGCCGTCCACGCGCTGGGCCAGTCCCTGGCGGTCTCGCTGGCCCCGCACGGCATCGGCGTGGCCTCCGTCGCCCCCGGCTTCTTCGCCACCGAACGGGTCGCTCCCCGCCTCACGGGCCCCGAGGGCGACGCCATCCGCGCCCAGAGCCCGTTCCACCGCGTGGCGACCCCCGAGGAGATCGCGAACGCGGTCCTGTGGCTCGCCTCCCCGGAGGCCGAATGGTCCTCCGGGACGATCCTCGACCTCAACGGCGCGTCGTACCTGCGGACGTGAGTGGCGTGCGGGCCCCGTGCGCGGGGGCCCGCACGTCACGGGCGTCGCGGTGGGCGCGCCGGGCCGCCCGGCTCCGAGCCCCGTCGCCCGCCCGCGGCGCGAGGCAGGCGCGGTGGGCACCCGGCGGGCCGGCCACCGGTCCCGTCAGGGTTCCGGGCTCACGCCCCCTGCCGCGACCTCGCCTTGAACGCCGCCTTGCGGGCCTCCTTCGCCGCGCCCTTGTCGCGGTGCAGCCGGCCCATCGCTTCCAGGACCTCCGCCGTCGCCGGGTGCTCGACCCGCCACGCCGCGTCGAAGAAGCCGCTGTGGCGGCCCGTCAGGCCCTCGATCAGGTCCCGGAGCTCCTCCAGGTCGCCCTCCGCGTCCAGCTGCGCCGCGATCGTGTCGATCGCCAGCCAGAAGATCATCGACTCCGGCGGCGCCGGAATGTCCGTCGCGCCCCGCTCCGCCAGCCAGACCCGGGCGAGCCCGCCCAGTTCCGCGTCGTCCAGCACCTCGCGTACCGCCGGCTCCGCCGCCGGGCCCACCAGCGAGAGCGCCTGCTGGCAGTGGAGGCGTCGCAGCGGCGAGCCGGTGTCCGCGCCCCGCGCCGCGCCGAGCAGGTCGCGGGCGGCGGTCACCTCGTCGCGTCCGGCCAGCCAGCCCACCGTCTCGGCGCGCGCAGCGGCCTCGGGGTAGGACGCGAGTCCGTCGAGGAGCACGTCGGCGCCCTTGTCGGCCAGTTCGCCGACGGCCGGCGCGTCCACGCCCGCCTCCAGCATCCGGGCCCGTACGCCGTAGAGCCCGAGCGGCGTCAGCCGGACCATCCCGTACCGCGTGACGTCCTCGTCGTCGACCTCGTCGATCTGCGGGGCGGGCTCCTCGCCCTCCTCGGCCATCAGCGCCTCGTCGACGGGCTGGTACTCGACGAGCCCGATCGGTTCGAGCAGCCGGAACTGGTCGTCGAGGCGCATCATCGCCTCGGAGACCTGCTCCAGTACGTCGTCGGTCGGCTCGCCCATGTCGTCCGGGACGATCATCGACGCGGCGAGCGCCGGCAGCGGCACCGCGCCCTCGCCCGGTCCGCCCTCGCCGACCGTCAGCAGGTACAGATTGCCGAGCACGCCCTCCAGGAACTCCGCCTCCTCCTCCGGGTTCCAGTCGAGGAGCTCGAAGTCGATCTCGCCGTCCTCGCCGATGACCTCGGCCAGGTCGTCGAGCACGGGCGCCGTGGCATCGGCGAACACCACGTCCAGGGCGTCGAGCCAGATCCCGAGGATGTCGAGGGGCGCGCCGCCGGTGAGGACGGCGAGGTTCTCGCCCGTGGTCGCCGTGCCCGGGGTGTCGTCGTCCCCGTCCTCGACGTCCACGAGTCCGGTGTCCACGGCCAGCCGCCAGGCCTCGCTCGCGTACGCGGCGCCGTCCTCGTCCGCGGTGAGCCCCAGCACCTCGGCCGCCGCGGGCAGTTGTGCGTCGTCGAGCTCCCCGCCCGCGCCGACCCGGGTCTCGGGCCCGGCCCAGCGGGCGAGCCGTGCCGCGCGGGCAAGGAGGGGGGCGGCCAGGGCGGCCCGCGCCAGCTCCGCGTCCGAGTGCAGCTGAACCGGGGGCAGGGTGGGGCGGTCCGGTGCCATCTGGGGTCTTCTCCTCGAAGGGCGCGTCGGGTCGAACGGGCTTCAGCGTAGACGTATTTCCCGGGCGGGCCTTCGGTTCACGGAGCCGTCAGCCTTCGTACACCCGTCGACCCTTGACAAGTGCCCCTTCCAGCCAAGAGATTGACGCGCGTAGATTCATCGACCGATTCTCCAAGCGCCTCCGGAGCTCCTTGATGCCTTCCTCCATACCGAGAACCGCGGCTGTGGCCGCCGTCGTAGCGGCCGCGCTCGCGGCCGGACTCCTCGCGGGCTCGTCCGCCTCGGCGGAGACCGCAGCCGACACCGTGGCCGGCGTCCGTGTCCACGACATCCAGGGCACCACCCGTGTCTCGCCCCTCGTCGGCCAGCAGGTCACCGGCGTCACGGGCATCGTGACCGGTGTCCGGACGTACGGCTCGCGCGGATTCTGGATCCAGGACCCGCAGGCCGACGACAACCCGGCCACCAGCGAGGGCCTGTTCGTCTTCACGAGTTCCGTGCCGACCGTCGCCGTCGGTGACGCGGTCAGCGTGAACGGCACCGTCGGCGAGTACGTCCCCGGCGGCCTGAACTCCGGCAACCAGTCGCTGACGCAGCTCTCCAAGCCCACCGTGACGGTGGTCTCGAAGGGCAACCCGGTCCCGGCCCCGGTGACGATCTCGGCCTGGTCCGTCCCCGACGCGTACGCCCCCGAGGGCGACCCGGCGGCCGGCGGCTCGATCAACGGCCTCCAGCTGGACCCGGAGTCGTACGCCCTGGACTACTACGAGTCGCTGGAGGGCACCAACGTCCGCGTCGGCACCTCGCGCGTCGTGGGCGCCACCGACCCGTACAGCGAGCTGTGGGTGACGGTGAAGCCCTGGGAGAACCGCTCCTGGCGCGGCGGCACGGTCTACGGCTCGTACACCTCGCAGAACACCGGCCGGCTCCAGATCCAGTCGCTGACCCCGATCGCACAGCAGCCGTTCCCCAAGGCGAACGTCGGCGACGTGCTCTCCGGCACGACCGAGGGCCCGCTGGACTTCAACCAGTTCGGCGGTTACACGCTGACGGCGCGCACCCTGGGCACGGTCGTCGACCGCGGCCTGGAGCGCGAGTCCACGGACAAGCAGCACAAGAACGAGCTGGCGGTCGCGACGTACAACGTCGAGAACCTCGACCCGTCCGACCCGCAGGAGAAGTTCGACGCGCTGGCCGCGGCCGTGGTGGACAACCTCGCCTCGCCCGACATCCTCGCCCTGGAGGAGATCCAGGACAACAACGGCGCCAAGAACGACGGTACGGTCGCGGCCGACCAGACCCTGAAGAAGTTCACCGACGCCATCGTGGCCGCCGGCGGCCCGGCGTACGAGTGGCGCTCGGTCGACCCGGCGAACAACAAGGACGGCGGTGAGCCCGGCGGCAACATCCGCCAGGTCTTCCTCTTCAACCCGGAGCGGGTCTCCTTCACCGACCGCGCGGGCGGCGACGCTGCCGCCGCGACGGGCGTGGTGCGCGGCGAGGACGGCGGGGCGGCGCTGACGCTCTCCCCCGGCCGGATCGAGCCGGCGAACACGGCCTGGGAGAACAGCCGCAAGCCGCTGGCGGGCGAGTTCACCTTCCGCGGCCGGACGGTCTTCGTGATCGCCAACCACTTCGGTTCCAAGGGCGGTGACGAGTCCCTGGTCTCGCACCACCAGCCGCCGAACCGTTCCTCCGAGGCCAAGCGCCTCCTCCAGGCGCAGGCCGTCAACGCCTTCGTCAAGGACGTCCTCGCGATCGAGAAGAACGCCGACGTCCTGGTCCTCGGCGACATCAACGACTTCGAGTTCTCGGAGACGACGCGGGCGCTGACGGACGGCGGGGCGCTCTACCCGGCGGTGAAGTCGCTGCCGCGCAGCGAGCGCTACTCGTACGTCTTCCAGGGCAACAGCCAGGTTCTCGACCAGATCCTGACCAGCCCCGGAATCCGTCACTTCGAGTACGACAGCGTTCACATCAACGCCGAGTTCGCGGACCAGAACAGCGACCACGACCCGCAGGTCCTGCGCTTCCGCCCGTAGTCCCGCTCGCTACACGCCCGCGCTGAGACTCAGCGCGGGCGTGTACCGCCTCACCCCGCCGCCCGTCACCCCCGGGTGGTTCTGCACCTTCGCCCACTGGGGCGTCGCGGAGCCGATCCCGGCCCCCGGCTGGGCGAGCGCCTCGATGTGGGCCTGCTCGCTCTCCCACTCGGCGTAGTTGAGGACCTTGGTGCCGTCGACGCCGACGTGGAAGTGCCCCGAGATCCCACCGGGCGCGGGGTTCGGGTCGGTCGCCAGCGCCTCGAAGACCCCGTCCACCCAGGCGCGCTGCCGGCCGGCGTCCGGCCCGTCGAACTCGACGTCGACGATCACGACACAACCGGGGATCCTGTCGGCGCTCTCCTCGCCGGGCGCGGTGGACCGGTAGAGCGTGTACCGGTCGAGCCCGACCCGCTCGATCCCGGGCACCGCCGCGTCGATCTCGGCGTTGCGGTCGTCCCGCAGCCGGTCGACGTAGTCCCGGTAGGCCTCTTCACCCGTCCACTGCGAGTAGTGGAGCAGGGTGTCGCCGTCGGTGCCGAGGTACACCGAGTAGGAGAGCAGTCCGACATCCGGCCAGTCCCGGCTCCCCCACACCTTGGCGATCGCGTCGACGGCCGCCCGCTGCCGCTCGGGCGTGCCGACCCGCCACGTACTGGCCAGGACGAGCCCGACGCCGGACCGCCTGAGGTCGGGGCGGGCATCGGGCTGGGAAACGGCGTTCATGACGGAACCCCCTGTCGTTCGGATGGCTCCACCCTCGGACATCAAGTGCGCTTGAGGTCAAGCCCGTGCGAGACTCCGCACCGTGATCCTTCGCCCCGCCACCCGCGCCGAGCTCCCCGCCGTCCTCGCCCTCCTCGCCGACGAGGACAAGGTCGTGGACCCCGCCTCGGTCGTCGTCACCTCGGCGTACGAGCGGGCCTTCGCGGACATCGAGAGCGATGCCCGCAACGAGATGCTGGTGCTCGTGGACGGGGACCTGGTGGTCGGCTGTCTGCAGGCGACGTACATCCCGGGTCTGGGCAAGGGCGGGGCCGAGCGGGCCCTGATCGAGGCGGTGCGGATCCGGGCGGACCGGCGCGGCGGCGGGCTCGGCCGGGAGCTGATGGCGCGGGCGGTGGCGCGGGCGCGCGCCCGCGGCTGCGCGCTCGTCCAGTTGACCAGCAACAAGCAGCGGACCGAGGCCCACCGCTTCTACGCCTCGCTGGGCTTCGCACGCAGCCACGACGGGTTCAAGCTCGCGCTCCAGGGGCCCGGCCAGGATCGGCCGGACGCCCCCTAGCCGAGAAGGTGACCTCCGCCGTCGACGAGCAGGACCTCGCCGGTGATGTACGAGGCGTTGGTCAGGTCGAAGACGGCCCCGGCGATGTCCTCCGGCCGCCCCACCCGCCGCATCGGCACCGCGCCCGCCACATGGGCCTTGGCCTCGTCCGCGCCCTCGACCCCGTCGAACCAGGGGGTGTCGACGAAGCCCGGTGCGACCGCGTTGACCCGGACGTCCGGGCCGAGGGTCTTGGCGAGCAGCTTGGTCATGTGGTTGACGGCCGCCTTGGAGACGGCGTACGGGATGGAGCTGCCGCCGGGGCGGACGCCGGCCTGCGAGGAGATGTTCACGACGCAGCCCGCCCCGTTGGCGCGCAGGTGGGGGACGGCGGCGGTGATGGTCTGCCAGACCCCGATGACGTTGACGTCGTAGAGATGGCGCCAGACGTCGGGCGAGGCCGCGTCGAGGTCGTCGTGCGGGATGAACCGGGTGGTGCCCGCGCAGTTGACGAGGATGTCGAGCCGGCCGTACGCCTTCACGGCGGCGGCGACGAGCCCGGCGGCCTGGGTCTGGTCGGAGACGTCGGCCTGTACGTAGACGGCGTCCGGCAGTTCGGCGGCGAGAGCCTTCCCCGCCTCCACCGACCGCGCGGAGTTGACCACGACCCGGATCCCCGCGCCGGCGAGGCGGCGGGCGACGGCGGCGCCGATGCCCGAGGACGAGCCGGTGACCAGGGCGACACGTTGTTCGCTCATGCTGTTCTCTCTCCATGTCCTCCTGTCGCGCAGGGAGATCATGCCAGAGACCCACTCTTCAGAGCTGCTTACCTCTCACCCCAAGCAGAACTAAGTGGACCTTCACCGTCAACTCCGCGCAGACTTCCCTGATGAGCACTGAACGCCCCTTCGGCCGGGCCCTCTGCGCGATGATCACCCCCTTCACCGCCTCCGGAGAGCTGGATCTCGACGTCGCCCGCGAGCACGCCGCCCATCTGGTGTCCGAAGGCTGCGACGGTCTCGTCCTCAACGGCACCACCGGCGAGTCCCCCACCACCACGGACGCCGAGAAGGCCGCCCTCATCGAGGCGGTCCGCGAGGCCGTCGGCCCGGGCCCCTCGGTCCTCGCGGGCGTCGGCACCTCCGACACCCGGCATACGGTCGAGCTGGCCCGGCAGGCCGAGAAGGCGGGTGCCGACGGTCTCCTGGTCGTCACGCCGTACTACAGCCGGCCCCCGCAGGCCGCCGTCGAGGCGCACTTCCTCAAGGTCGCGGACGCGACCGGTCTGCCCGTGATGCTGTACGACATCCCCGGCCGCACCGGCACCCGGATCGAGCCGGAGACGATGCTGCGGCTCGCCGCGCACCCGAGGATCGTCGCGGTCAAGGACTGCTCCTACGACCTGCTCGGCTCCGCCAAGGTGATCGCCCGCACCTCGCTCGCGTACTACTCCGGCAGCGAGGAACTGAACCTGCCCCTGTACGCGGTGGGCGGCGCCGGCTTCGTCAGTACGGTGGCCAATGTGGCGCCCCGTCAGATGCGGGCCGTCCTCGACGCCTTCGACGCGGGGGACACGGCCGGGGCGGCCCGGCTCAACGCGCGCACCCTGCCGCTCTCCGAGCTGATGATGGCCTCCGGTCTGCCGGGCACGGTGACGGCGAAGGCGCTCCTCGGCGACTTCGTACGGGAACCGCTGCAGCCCGCCGACCTGGAGACGGTCGACGGGCTGCGGGCGGCGTACGAGGATCTGGTTCAGTCGAACACGTAGGTGGTGCCGAAGAGCGCCGCGTGTTCGAGGACGTCCTCCAGCGGGTCGTCGATCTGACCGGTGTGGAGGGTGAGGCTCGGGCCGTTCGAGACGTACGGACCGTTGTGCGTCCGGGTGTGCGTCTCGTCCGCGGAGGCGGCCGCGGCCGGCAGGAGCACCGCTGCCACAGTCAGCGCTCCGACGATGGTGGGCCTCGTCCTCATGTCGACTCCTCCACTTGTCTGCTCGTGTGACTCAACGTCAGTCCGTTAACGCAGCGTCACACGAGCAGGTCACGGCTCAGTTGTGGCTGTGGAGGATCTCGTTCAGTCCGCCCCACACCGCGTTGTTCGGGCGGGCCTCGACGGCACCGGTCACCGAGTTGCGACGGAAGAGGATGTTGTCGCCCCCGGAGAGGTCGCGGGCCTTGACGATCTCACCGTCCGGCATCGTGACGCGCGTACCGGCGGTGACGTACAGACCGGCCTCGACGACGCACTCGTCGCCGAGCGCGATGCCGACGCCCGCCTCGGCGCCGATGAGGCAGCGCTCGCCGATGGAGATGATCACGTTGCCGCCACCGGAGAGGGTGCCCATGGTGGAGGCGCCGCCGCCGATGTCGGAGCCGTCGCCGACGACGACGCCGGCGGAGATGCGGCCCTCGACCATCGAGGTGCCGAGGGTGCCGGCGTTGAAGTTGACGAAGCCCTCGTGCATGACGGTGGTGCCGGCGGCGAGGTGCGCGCCGAGCCGGACGCGGTCGGCGTCGGCGATCCGGACCCCGGCGGGGACGACGTAGTCGGTCATCCGCGGGAACTTGTCGATCGAGGTCACCTGGAGGTGCAGGCCCTCGGCGCGCGCGTTGAGGCGCACCTTCTCGATGTCGTCGACGGCGACCGGGCCGAGCGAGGTCCAGGCCACGTTGGCGAGCAGGCCGAAGACGCCGTCGAGGCTCTGGCCGTGCGGCTTGACCAGCCGGTGGCTGAGCAGGTGCAGGCGCAGGTACGCGTCGTGGGCGTCGAGCGGCTTGTCGTCGAGCGAGGAGATGACGGTGCGGACGGCGACCACCTCGACGCCACGGCGGGCGTCCACGCCGAGGGCCTTGGCGGCGCCCTCACCGAGGGCGTTGACGGCGGCGTCGGGGGTGAGCCGCTCGGTTCCGGCGGGCCCGGGCGTGTCGGTCAGCTCGGGGGCGGGGAACCAGGTGTCGAGAACGGTGCCGTCACCGGCGATGGTGGCGAGGCCGGCGGCGACGGCGCCGGTGGTGCGAGGAGCAGTGGTCATGCGGAAAACCTAACGTTCGGGCCCCCGCGCGGGCCAACCGGTCTCAGGTGTCGGTCGAGCCGCCTGGCGGAACCGACGAGGCCGCGGGCCCGCCTCTTGGCGGTTCAGCCCGGCAGGAGGCGCGCGAGCATCGCGCGCGCGTACTCCTCGTCGTACGTCCCGTCCGTGAGCAGGACCTGGAGGCAGATGCCGTCCATCAGGGCGACCAGGGCGCGGGCGGTGACCGGGTCCGTCCGCCGGGACAGCGCCTCGGCGACGGCGTCCGTCCACTCCGCGGCGACCGGCCGCAGCGCGGGGCGGCGCAGGGCGGCGAGGTAGAGCTCGTACTCCAGCTCCACCCCGGTCCGCTCGCGGCCGATCCACTCCCCCATGAGCCGGGCGAGCTCCGCCGCGAGGTCGGACCCGGGGTCGGCGAGCGCGCCGCTCTCGCGGAGCTCCCGCCCGAACCCCTCGTTGGCCTGGCGGAGCGCGGCGACGAGCAGTTCGTCGAGGGAGGCGAAGTGGTACGTCGTGGAGCCGAGCGGGACGTCGGCCTCCGCTGCGACCGTGCGGTGGCTCAGCCCGGCGATGCCCCGGGCGCCGACCACGCGCAGTGCGGCGTCGACGATCCGCTGCCGCCGCTCGGGGTCGTGGCGGCGGGGCCGGGCGGCCATCAGTGCGCTCCGCCCATGTTGAGCACGAGGACGCCCGCGATGATCAGGAGCACCCCGGCGACCTTGGCGACGCTGAGTGCCTCGTTCATGAAGAGGATGCCGATGACGGCGACGGCCGCGGTGCCCACGCCGGACCAGATGGCGTACGCGGTGCCGACCTGGAGGGTCTTGAGCGCCTGCGCGAGCAGCGCGAAGGCGATCACATAGCCCGTGGCCGTGACGATCGACGGCAAGGTCTTCGAGAAGCCCTCGCTGTACTTCATGGAGATCGTGGCGACGATCTCCGCGGTGATGGCTCCCGCCAGCAGCCCGTATCCCATGCGTACGAGTGTACACAGCGATATGTACGGTCGTACACAACGGCTCCGGCTACGGTGTGCGCATGACATATGCCTCGGGGCCGTACGGCTACGGCTACGCTCCCCCGCCACCACCTCCGAAGCCCGGCGTGATACCCCTGGCGCCGCTTGGTCTCAGCCAGATCCTGACCGGCGCCTTCGCCACCATCGGCCGCTACTGGAAGCAGCTGCTCGGCGTCACCGCCGCCGCCTACGGCGCGGCGTTGCTGCTGGTCGCGGCGGCCTTCGGCATCGCGTACGCCGCGGTCGCCGACCATCTGCCCGGGGTCTTCGACCTGCCGAGGGGTCAGGAACCCAGCTGGGAGGACGGCCGGCCGCTGCTGATCGCCTTCGGCTGTGTCTGGCTGATCGCCACGGTCGGGATGCTCGTCGCGAGCGCCGTCGTGTACGCGGCGTGCCCCGCCGTCCTTCAGGAGGCGGTCCTCGGCCGCCGCACGACCTTCGGCACGGTCTGGCGCCGCGCCTGGTCGCGGATGCCGGCCGTGATGGGCACGGTCTTCCTGACGCTGCTGCTGACCGTACCGGTCCCGCTCACCGTGTTCGTGGCGGCGTTCGCCGGTCTCTTCGTGGCCCTCGAGGGGTCGGGCCCGGTGGCTTGGGTGTTCCTGTCGTTCGGGGGCGCCGTACTGGCCACCCTGCTGACCGTCCCGCTCGCCGCGTGGCTCTGGGTGAAGTTCAGCCTGGCGGCGCCGGCGGCGGTGTTCGAGGGCCGGGGGGCCATGGCCTCGATGCGCCGCTCCAGCCGACTGGTCCAGGGCTCCTGGTGGCGGATCTTCGGTGCGCTGCTGGTCGCGGGCATCATGTCCGCGTTCGCGAACTGGCTGATCCAGCAGGTCCTCAGCCTGCTGCTCTCGTTCCCCGCCTCGGTCACGGAGCCGACCGGCGCGGACTCCGCGGGCGAGGTGCTGATCGCCTACGTACCGCTTCTCGTCATCGCCGTCATCGGCTCGATGGTGGCGCAGGCCCTCTGCTCGGTCTTCCCGCCCCTGGTCACCGGTCTCGTCTACGTCGACCAGCGCATCCGCAAGGAGAACCTCGCCCCGGCCCTCGCCGAGGCGGCGGCCGAGGCGCCCCCGTTCAGTCGGTGAGGGACCGCTTCGGACGCAGCACGCAGAACTCGTTCCCCTCGGGGTCGGCGAGGACGACCCAGGTCACGTCCTCGCCCTGCCCCACATCGGCCGGCCGGGCCCCGAGACCGATGATCCTGGCGACCTCCGCGTCCTGATCGTCGGGCGAGAGATCGAGGTGGAGCCGGTTCTTGAGGGTCTTGGACTCGGGAACGGTGAGGAACACGATCCCCGGCAGCGCGTCCGCGCCGGAGCCGATGACGATCTCCTCCTCGTCCTCGTAGAGCACCTTCCAGTCGAGCACCTGCGTCCAGAACTCGGCCTGGCGCTTGGCGTCGTGGACATCGATCGCGATCTGGTACAGAGAAACGGCCATGCCCGCCAGTCTGCCTGGCGGGCATGGCCGTTCGTGAGCAAGAAACGGTCAGACGTTGAAACCGAGCGCGCGCAGCTGCTCGCGGCCGTCGTCCGTGATCTTGTCCGGACCCCACGGGGGCATCCAGACCCAGTTGATCTTCAGCTCGCTGGCGATGCCGTCGGTGGCGGTCTTCGCCTGGTCCTCGATCACATCGGTCAGCGGACAGGCCGCCGACGTCAGGGTCATGTCCAGCGTGACGACGTTGGAGTCGTCGATGTGGATGCCGTAGATCAGACCGAGGTTGACCACGTCGATACCCAGCTCGGGGTCGACGACGTCGTACAGCGCCTCGCGGATCTCTTCCTCGGAGGCCGGCTTCATCGTGGCCTCGGCGTTCTCGGTCATGCCGACTTCCTCTCCGCGTCGCCCAGAGCCTGGGCCGTCGCGTCCTTCCACGCCATCCAGCTGAGCAGCGCGCACTTCACCCGGGCCGGGTACTTGGAGACACCCGCGAACGCGACCGCGTCCTCCAGGATCTCCTCCATCGCGTCGTCCGGCTCGATCTGACCCTTGGACTGCATCAGCTCCAGGAACGTGCCCTGGATCTTCTGCGCCTCGGCCAGCTCCTTGCCGACGAGCAGCTCGTTCAGGACCGAGGCCGAAGCCTGGCTGATCGAGCAGCCCTGACCCTCGTACGAGACGTCCTCGATGCGCGAGCCGTCGTACTTCACGCGGAGCGTGATCTCGTCGCCGCACGTCGGGTTGACGTGGTGCACCTCGGCGTCGCCGTCCCGAAGACCGCGCCCGTGCGGGTGCTTGTAGTGGTCCAGGATGACGTCCTGGTACATCGAATCCAGCTTCACGAGATCCCCTAGCCGAAGAAGTTCCGTACGTGCTCCAGACCCTCGACCAGGGCGTCGACCTCGGCCGGGGTGGAGTACAGATAGAACGACGCCCGCGTGGTCGCAGGAATTCCGTACCGCAGGCAGACCGGCCGCGCGCAGTGGTGGCCGACCCGGACCGCGATGCCCTGCTCGTCGAGCACCTGGCCCACGTCGTGCGGGTGGATGTCGCCGAGCACGAAGGAGATCGCCGCGCCGCGGTCCTCGGCCGTGGTGGGGCCGATGATCCGCAGGTCCGGTACCTCCTGGAGGCGGCGGACGGCGTACTCGGTGATCGCGTGCTCGTGGCGCGCGATGTTCTCCATGCCGATCGCCGACAGGTAGTCCACGGCCGCGCCGAGGCCGACGGCCTGGGCGATCGGGGGCGTACCCGCCTCGAACTTGTGCGGGGCCGGCGCGTACGTCGAGGAGTGCATCGAGACGGTCTCGATCATCTCGCCGCCGCCGAGGAACGGAGGCAGGTCCTCCAGGAGCTCCTGCCGTCCCCACAGCACGCCGATACCGGTCGGGCCGACCATCTTGTGGCCGGTGAAGGCCACGAAGTCGGCCTGCAGCGCCTGCACGTCCAGCACCATGTGCGGGGCCGCCTGCGAGGCGTCGATGCAGACCAGCGCACCGACCTCCTGCGCACGCCGGACGATCGTCTCGACCGGGTTGATCGTGCCCAGCAGGTTCGAGACCAGCGTGAACGAGACGATCTTGGTCTTCTCGGTGATGACCTCTTCGATGTTCGAGAGGTCGAGACGGCCGTCGTCGGTGAGGCCGAACCACTTCAGCTTCGCGCCGGTGCGCTGCGAGAGCAGCTGCCACGGCACGATGTTGGAGTGGTGCTCCATCTCCGTGATGGCGATCTCGGTCTCGTGGTCCACGCGGTAGGGCTCGTCGGCCCAGCCCAGCATGTTGGCCACGAGGTTGAGCGACTCGGAGGCGTTCTTGGTGAAGATCACCTCGTCGCGGCTCGGCGCGTTGATGAAGGCCGCGACCTTGTCACGGGCGCCCTCGTACAGCGCCGTCGCCTCCTCGGCGACCGTGTAGACGCCGCGGTGGACATTGGCGTTGTGGCGCTCGTAGTAGGTGTTGAGCGCGTCGAGCACCTGGCGCGGCTTCTGCGAGGTCGCCGCCGAGTCCAGGTACACGATCTTCTTGCCGTCGTGGACCACGCGATCCAGGAGCGGGAAGTCCTTGCGGATCGCCTCGGTGTCGAGGAGGCCGGAGAGCCCCTGATGGGCAGATGTCACGCGGATACGCCACCCTTCGTGCTGTAGGCCTCGTAGCCCTCGTTCTCCAGCTTGTCGGCGAGCTCGGCGCCGCCGGACTCGACGATGCGGCCCTCGGAGAAGACGTGAACGAAGTCGGGCTTGATGTAGCGGAGAATCCGCGTGTAGTGCGTGATCAGCAGGGTGCCGACCTCACCGGTCTCGCGGACACGGTTGACGCCCTCGGAGACGATACGGAGCGCGTCGACGTCGAGGCCGGAGTCGGTCTCGTCGAGGATCGCGATCTTCGGCTTGAGGAGCTCCAGCTGGAGGATCTCGTGGCGCTTCTTCTCACCGCCGGAGAAGCCCTCGTTGACGTTGCGCTCGGCGAAGGCCGGGTCCATCTGGAGCTTCTCCATGGCCTCCTTGACCTCCTTCACCCAGGTACGCAGCTTGGGGGCCTCGCCGCGGACGGCCGTGGCGGAGGTGCGCAGGAAGTTGGAGACCGAGACGCCGGGGACCTCGACCGGGTACTGCATGGCCAGGAAGACGCCGGCGCGGGCGCGCTCGTCGACCGACATCTCCAGGACGTCCTCGCCGTCCAGGGTCACGGTGCCACCGGTGATCGTGTACTTCGGGTGGCCGGCGAGGGAGTACGCCAGGGTCGACTTGCCGGAGCCGTTGGGGCCCATGATGGCGTGGGTCTCGCCCTGCTTCACGGTCAGGTCGACGCCCTTGAGGATCTCCCGGGGGCCGTTCTCGGCCTCGACGGAGACGTGCAGGTCGCGGATTTCAAGCGTTGCCATGGGTGACTCAGGACTCCTGGGTGACGGAGACGAGCACATCGTCCCCTTCGATCTTTACGGGGTATACGGGGACGGGGCGCGTCGCGGGAAGGCCGGACGGCTTGCCGGTGCGGAGGTCGAAGCTGGAGCCGTGCAGCCAGCACTCGATGGAGCAGTCCTCGACCTCGCCCTCCGAGAGGGAGACGTTGGCGTGCGAGCAGATGTCGTTGATCGCGAACACCTCACCGTCGGTGTGCACGACCGACACCGCCGTGCCGTCGACCTCGACCCGCTTCGGGGTGTCGGCCTCCAGCTCGCTCAGCGCGCAGACTCGGACGAAGGCCATCAGACGGAAGCCTCCAGCTCGGCCTCGATCTTGGCGATGAGGCGCTCCTCGACGTCCGGCAGACCGATCTGCTGGACCAACTCGGCGAAGAAGCCGCGCACGACGAGACGGCGGGCCTCCTTCTCCGGGATGCCGCGGGCCATCAGGTAGAAGAGCTGCTCGTCGTCGAAGCGTCCGGTGGCCGAGGCGTGACCGGCGCCGGCGATCTCGCCGGTCTCGATCTCCAGGTTCGGTACGGAGTCGACCCGGGCGCCGTCCGTCAGGACCAGGTTCCGGTTGAGCTCGTAGGTGTCCGTGCCCTCGGCCTTGGCCTGGATGAGGACGTCTCCGATCCAGACGGCGTGGGCGTCCTGGCCCTGCAGCGCACCCTTGTAGGCCACGTTGGACTTGCAGTGCGGCGTGTTGTGGTCGACCAGGAGGCGGTGCTCCTGGTGCTGGCCGGCATCGGTGAAGTACAGGCCGAAGAGCTCGGCCTCGCCGCCCGGGCCCGCGTACTGCACGCGCGGGTGGACGCGGACGACGTCGCCGCCGAAGGTGACCACGACCGACTTGAAGGAGGCGTCACGGCCGACCAGCGCGTTGTGCTGGGCGACGTGGACGGCCTTCTCGTCCCAGTCCTGGACGGAGACGACGGTGAGCTTGGCGCCGTCGCCGAGGAGGTACTCGACGTTGGCGGCGAGCACCGCGTCGCCGGTGTGGTCGATGACCACGACGGCCTCGGCGAACGCGCCGAGCTCGATCACCTGGTGACCGAAGGCGACCCCGCCCTGGCCGTGGACGGCGATACGGATGGGCTCGTCGAGGACGGCCTCCTTGGCGACGGTGACGACCGAGGCCTTCTCGAAGGAGGAGTACGCCTGGGCGGCGACGCGGTCGACGGGCATGCCGGCCTTGCCGAGTCGCGCGTCGTCACGGCCGACGGTCTCCACGGTGACGCCCTCGGGGGCTTCGATCTCGACCTTGACGCCCTCGCCGGACGCGACGGCGGTGCCGTCGTGCAGACCGCGCAGGCGCTCCAGCGGCGTGAACCGCCACTCCTCCTCGCGACCGTGCGGGACGGGGAAGTCCGCGACGTCGAAGGACGGGGGCGCGCTCATGCGCGTGGCGACGGTGGACTCGGCGGCCACCGCGATCGAGCCGGCGGTGGTGGAGCCCGCCGGGATGTTCTGAGCCTCAGCCATGGCTGTCGTCTTGCTCTCTTCCTACGTTTCGATCCTCGGCCCGCCGCTGGGGGCGGGCCGCTAGCTGGTGGTGGAGCGTCGGTGCGTCAGCCGACGGCCCCTTCCATCTGCAGCTCGATCAGCCGGTTCAGCTCGAGCGCGTACTCCATCGGGAGCTCCTTGGCGATCGGCTCGACGAAGCCGCGCACGATCATCGCCATCGCCTCGAACTCGGTCAGACCGCGACTCATCAGGTAGAAGAGCTGGTCCTCGGAGACCTTGGAGACGGTGGCCTCGTGCCCCATGGAGACGTCGTCCTCGCGGACGTCGACGTAGGGGTACGTGTCCGAGCGGGAGATCGTGTCGACGAGCAGAGCGTCGCAGAGCACGTTCGACTTGGCACCCGGAGCACCCTCGCCGATCTCGATGAGACCGCGGTAGGAGGTGCGGCCGCCGCCTCGCGCCACCGACTTGGAGACGATGTTGGAGGAGGTGTTCGGGGCCATGTGGACCATCTTGGCGCCGGCGTCCTGGTGCTGGCCCTCGCCCGCGAAGGCGATGGAGAGGGTCTCGCCCTTGGCGTGCTCGCCCATCAGGTAGACGGCCGGGTACTTCATGGTGACCTTGGAGCCGATGTTGCCGTCGACCCACTCCATGGTCGCGCCCTCGTAGGCCACGGCGCGCTTGGTGACCAGGTTGTAGACGTTGTTCGACCAGTTCTGGATCGTCGTGTAGCGGCAGCGGCCGCCCTTCTTCACGATGATCTCGACGACCGCGGAGTGCAGCGAGTCGGAGGAGTAGATCGGGGCGGTGCAGCCCTCGACGTAGTGGACGTAGGCGTCCTCGTCGACGATGATCAGCGTCCGCTCGAACTGACCCATGTTCTCCGTGTTGATACGGAAGTAGGCCTGCAGCGGGATCTCGACGTGCACGCCCTTCGGCACGTAGATGAACGATCCGCCGGACCACACGGCCGTGTTCAGCGAGGCGAACTTGTTGTCGCCGACCGGGATGACCGTGCCGAAGTACTCGCGGAAGAGCTCCTCGTGCTCCTTCAGCGCGGTGTCGGTGTCGACGAAGATGACACCCTGCTCCTCCAGGTCCTCACGGATCTGGTGGTAGACGACCTCGGACTCGTACTGGGCCGCGACACCGGCGACGAGGCGCTGCTTCTCCGCCTCCGGGATGCCGAGCTTGTCGTACGTGTTCTTGATGTCCTCGGGCAGTTCCTCCCAGGAAGCGGCCTGCTTCTCGGTGGAGCGCACGAAGTACTTGATGTTGTCGAAGTCGATGCCCGACAGGTCGGAGCCCCAGCTCGGCATGGGCTTCTTGTCGAAGAGGCGCAGACCCTTCAGCCGCAGCTTCAGCATCCACTCGGGCTCGTTCTTCTTGGCGGAGATGTCGCGGACGACATCCTCGTTCAGACCGCGCTTGGCGGCGGAGCCGGCCGCGTCGGAGTCGGCCCAGCCGTACTCGTACCGACCCAGGCCCTCGAGCTCGGGGTGGCTGATCTCGGTGGTCATGCGGGGTTCCTCCCGGCCGTGCTTGCGGATGCTTCTGATGGGGTGGTCTGTGGGGCGCTGTGCGGGATGAACGTGGTGCAGACGCCGTCACCATGCGCGATGGTGGCCAGACGCTGGACGTGCGTTCCCAAGAGGCGGGAGAAGATTTCCGTCTCCGCCTCGCACAGCTGGGGGTACTGCTCGGCGACGTGGGCGACCGGGCAGTGGTGTTGGCAGAGCTGCTCGCCGACCGGCGCGTTCCGCGCAGTGGCAGCGTACCCGTCGGCGCTCAGCGCCTTGGCAAGCGCCTCCGTGCGCTGGTCGGGGTCCGCCGACTCGACGGCCTCGCGGTACGCCTCCGCCTGGTGCTCGAGGCGGTCGCGGGCGAAGGCCGCGACGGCGGCCTCTCCGCCTGCGTTCTGCTCGATCCAGCGCAGGGCGTCGACGGCCAGCGAGTCGTACGACTGGTCGAAGGCGTCCCGGCCGCAGTCGGTCAACGCGAAGACCTTGGCGGGGCGACCGCGGGTACGGGCGCCGTACACGCGCTTCTCGCGGGCTTCGACGACATTGTCGGCGACGAGCGAGTCGAGATGGCGACGGACGGCCGCCTGGGTGAGGCGGAGTCGCTGCGCGAGATCGGCGACCGTCGACGGTCCGTGATCCAGGATGGACCGCGCGACCCGGTTGCGCGTGGATCGCTCACCGGTCGCGAGTTCCTCCACAGGAGCCGCGTCGACGTTTTTCACAACGCCATTGTTGCGTAATTCCTTCGGGAGTGACAAGCGACGTCGAAACCGGAAGCGGTGCCGTGCATCACTCAGGTAAGGCTTACCTGACCTGCGGAAATGATCATTCGTAGGACGAATATGCGCAGGATCCGGGCCCCGCGCCGGAGGGACCCCGGGACCCTCTCTAGACTTCCCGGCATGCGAAAAGAGTCCGTCGACAGTGCCGCCGTCCGGGTGCGTGGCCTGGTCAAGCGGTACGGGAGCAAGACCGCCGTCGACGGCCTCGACCTCGACGTCCGGGCGGGCACCGTGACCGCCGTGCTCGGCCCCAACGGGGCCGGCAAGACCACCACGATCGAGACCTGCGAGGGCTACCGGAAGGCCGACGCCGGCACCGTCCGCGTCCTCGGTCTCGACCCGGTCGCCGACGCGGCCCGGCTGCGTCCCCGGATCGGCGTGATGCTCCAGTCCGGCGGCGTCTACTCCGGCGCCCGTGCCGACGAGATGCTCCGCCACATGGCGAAGCTGCACGCCCACCCGCTGGACGTGGACGCCCTGATCGAGCGTCTCGGGCTCGGCTCCTGCGGCCGGACCACCTACCGCCGGCTCTCCGGCGGCCAGCAGCAGCGCCTCGCGCTCGCCATGGCCGTCGTCGGCCGCCCCGAGCTGGTCTTCCTCGACGAGCCGACCGCCGGGCTCGACCCGCAGGCCCGGCACGCCACCTGGGATCTCGTCCGCGAGCTGCGCACCGACGGCGCCACCGTCGTCCTCACCACGCACTTCATGAACGAGGCAGAGGAGCTGGCGGACGACGTCGCCATCATCGACGCCGGCCGGGTCGCCGCCCAGGGCAGCCCCGAGGAGCTGTGCCGCGGCGGCGCAGAGAACACCCTGCGCTTCACCGGCCGCCCCGGGCTCGACCTCGGCTCGCTGCTCAAGGCCCTGCCCGACGGCACGGCGGCCGCGGAGCTCACCCCGGGCGCGTACCGGATCAGCGGCGAGGTGGACCCTCAGCTGCTCGCCACCGTCGCCAGCTGGTGCGCCCAGCACGGCGTCATGCCGGACGGCATCTCGGTGGAACGCCACACCCTCGAAGACGTTTTTCTGGAGCTGACCGGCAAGGAGCTGCGCGCATGAGCACCGGTACGTACGCGCCGAAGCCGGGGGCGGCCCCCGTCGGCCGCATGATCGCGGCACAGACGGCCCTGGAGACGAAGATGCTGCTGCGCAACGGCGAGCAGCTGCTTCTCACCGTGATCATCCCGTCCCTGCTGCTCGTGCTGTTCTCCACCGTCGACATCGTCGACACGGGTACGGACAAGGCCGTCGACTTCCTCGCGCCCGGCGTCCTCGCGCTCGCCGTGATGTCCACCGCGTTCACCGGCCAGGCCATCGCGACCGGCTTCGAGCGCCGCTACGGGGTGCTCAAGCGGCTCGGCGCGTCGCCGCTCCCGCGCTGGGCGCTGATGACCGCCAAGACGCTGTCCGTCCTGGTCACCGAGGTCCTCCAGGTCCTGCTCCTGACGGCCATCGCGCTGGGGCTCGGCTGGTCCCCGAAGGGCGACCCGCTCTCCGTCCTGCTGCTTCTCGTCCTCGGCACGGCCGCCTTCTCCGGCCTCGGCCTCCTGATGGCAGGCACGCTGCGGGCCGAGGCGACGCTGGCCGCCGCGAACCTGGTCTTCCTGCTGCTCCTGGTGGGCGGAGGGGTGATCGTGCCCCTGGACAAGTTCCCGGACGCGGCCCGCTCCGTGCTGGAGCTGCTGCCGATCTCGGCGCTCTCGGACGGGCTGCGGGACGTGCTCCAGGGCGGCGCCGCGATGCCGTGGGGGCAGGCGCTGATCCTCGCCGTATGGGCGGTGCTCGGGCTCGGCGCGGCGGCGAAGTTCTTCCGCTGGGAGTAGCGACGGAGTGACGTTCCGGGGTGACTTCGTCCGTAACGCACCCCTCGTGAAACCGTGCACAAGCCTCGTCCTACGATAGGGCCCGTGTTGACCCCCCTCGCCTCCATCGCCCGGCGCTGGACCCCGTCCCCCCGGACGCTCCGGCGCGCCGCACTCTCCGCCGTCGTGATGAGCGTGCTCATCATCGTCACGGGAGGCGCGGTCCGGCTGACCGGCTCCGGTCTCGGCTGCGACACCTGGCCCAAGTGCACGGACGACAGCCTCATCGTGACGCCCGAGCAGGGCTACCGCGGGGCGATCGAGTTCGGCAACCGGATGCTGACGTACGTCCTGTCGGCCGCGGTCGGCTGGGCGATCGTCGCCGCCCGCTCCACCAAGCCGTGGCGGCGCGGTCTGACCCGGCTCGGCTGGCTCCAGTTCTGGATCGTCGCCAGCAACGCGGTCATCGGCGGCATCACCGTATGGATGGGCCTCAACCCGTGGACGGTCGCCGGCCACTTCATCGCCGCCAACGCACTCCTGACCGTCGCCGTGATCACCTGGCAGCGGACCGGCGAGGGCGACACCACCCCCCGTCCGCGCGTCCCCGGCCCGGTGCGCAAGCTCTCCTGGGCGATCATCGCGGCTTCGGCCCTCGTGATCGTCCTCGGCACCGGCGTCACCGGCTCGGGCAAGCACGCCGGTGACAGCAGCGCCGTCCCGCGGATGCCGTGGGACTGGACCGCCGCCGCCCACCTCCACGCCATCGCCGCCTGGATCGTCTGCGCGCTCGCGCTCGCGATGTGGCTGGTGCTGCGCGTGGTGGACGCTCCCGACGACACCCGGGCCCGCGCCCGCGACCTGCTGATCGTGCTGCTCGCGCAGGGCGGGATCGGCTACCTCCAGTACTTCACCGGGGTTCCCGAGCTCCTGGTCGGCGCGCACATGCTCGGCTCCTCGCTGATGTGGATCGCCGTCCTCCGCCTCGCCCTGAGCATGCGCGAGCGCCCGGTGGCCTCGCCCGCGATCCCGGCCCAGAACGACGCGGCGCTGGCCACGGCGTAACGCCCGGGTCAGGCCAGCCGGTAGATCCTGCGGGCGTTGCCCGCCGCGATCATCGTCGCGACGCGCTGCGCGTCGGTGAGGGACCAGGCCCCGTCGCCCACCCATTCGCCCAGCACCCGGCTCAGCGCACCGCGGAAGACGCTCGCCGCGACGACGTGCAGCTCGGGAAGGGCGTGGGCGCCGCTCGAGAAGAGCAGCTTGCCGAAGGGGGCCAGCTCCAGGAGTTCGGCGAGGACGGCCGCGGCCCGGGCCCCGGTCCTGCCGAGGACGGAGCCGAGGTCGGCGTACACATGCGGGAAGAGGCCGGTCAGCTGGGCCGTCTGGCGGTGGTACGGGTATCCGTGCAGGAGCACGAGGTCGGTGCCGAGGCCGCTGGTGGACGCGGCGAAACCGGCGAGCCCTGCCGGGTCCTCGGTCCCCACATGCAGCTGGAGCGGTCGCCCCGAGGCGACGGCGATCCACAGCAGATGGCGCAGCAGCACGGGGTCGGTGAGCCGGCCACCGACCGCGCGCCCGGCCAGCCAGCGGCCGGCGGCCCCGCGCACCTCTCCGGGGCCGGGCGGTTGGGGCGCGTACGCGAGACCCCGGGACACCCCCGCCACGGAGGTGAAGGCGACGGCGGTCGCGGCGGCGCCGTGGACGGCCTCCGCGAGGTTGGCGAGGAACCCCTCGACCGTCCCGGAGGTGTCGGCGACCTGCTGGGCGAGCAGCTCCAGACGGACGATCTCATGGGCGTCGGCGGCGCCGGCGGAGGCGATCTCGGCCGGACCCGTCAGATCGCCGGGAAGTCCGGTGTCCACCAGATACGTGGAGATTCCGGAGGCCCGCAGGAGTCTGCGTCCGGACTCCAGGACGCCGAGCTCCCGGCGGCGGGCGAGATAGCGGGCCGGCGGGCAGTGCGGTTCCAGGCCGAGCAGCGGCGGGCACCAGCGGCGTACCGCGAACCCGGTCTGGGTGTCGAAGAAGGTGGTGCCGGGCGCGGCCGCGGCCCCTGCTCCGGCCGTTCTGCCCAGGTGGGCCTCGAAGGTGCCGAGGCCGAGCTCCTTGCGGAGCACCCCGTGGCAGTACTGGTCCACCAGGCTCGGGGTCTCGATCATTCGGGGGGCTCCCTGCGTGGACGTGCTTCCACACGTCCTAACGGGTGAGCCCCACCCGAGGTTGTTGCCTCAGCCGTTCGACGGGCCGCCGAGCTGGATCCCGGCCATGCGGGTCCACTCGTACGGGCCGGTGACGACCTTGGCGGCGAACTCTCCGTCGAACTCGTCGTGGAGGGTCAGGCCGGCCTTCTCGGCGGCCTGCTGGGCGACGGGGTACGTGGGGGCCACCAGGTCGCCCCAGCCGCCGTCCTCGCCGACGAGCACGATGCGGGTGCCCATCTGGCCGATGTAGGCGAGCTGCCCCTCGGCGCCGCCGTGCTTCTTGGAGAACGCCTGGATCTGCTTGGCGAGCTTGGCCGCCTTGCGCTCCGTCTTGGTGTCCGCCTGCGTGGTGTCTGCCATGACCACGATGCTACCCAGCGGTAGATCCACTGGCGACGGCCGGGGCGTGTGGGCTGTCCCACGCGCTCCGGCCGTTGATTCAGGTCCTGAGGATCGAGGCGTACTACCGCAGGAAGGGGTCGACCGCGATCGCCACGAAGAGCAGCGAGACATAGGTGATCGACCAGTGGAAGAGGCGCATCTCCTTGAGCTTCGCGCCGGTCGCGCCGTTCTTCGCCCGGTTGAGCAGCGCGTGCGCCTCCCAGAGCCACCAGCCGCCGGTGAGCAGCGCCACGGCGGTGTAGAACCAGCCGGTGTAGCCCAGCGGCGTCAGCAGCAGCGAGACGGCGACCATCACCCAGCTGTACGCGACGATCTGCCTGGCCACGACCTTGTTGGAGGCGAGGACCGGGAGCATGGGCACGCCCGCGCGTGCGTAGTCCTCCTTCACCTTCATCGACAGCGGCCAGTAGTGCGGCGGCGTCCAGAAGAAGATGACGAGGAAGAGGATGATCGCGGCCCACGACATCGAGTTGGTGACGGCCGACCAGCCGATCAGCACCGGCAGACAGCCGGCGATGCCACCCCAGACGATGTTCTGCGCGGTGCGCCGCTTCAGGATCATCGTGTAGATCACGACGTAGAAGAGGAGCGCGCCGAGCGAGAGCGCGGCGGAGAGCCAGTTGACGAGGAGGCCGAACCAGAGCGTGGAGACCACGGCGAGGGTGAGGCCGAAGATCAGCCCCTCGCGCGGGGTGAGGACGCCGGTGACCAGCGGACGCTGGGAGGTGCGGTCCATCAGGGCGTCGATGTCGCGGTCGATGTACATGTTCAGCGCGTTCGCGCCGCCCGCCGACAGGTAGCCGCCGAAGCAGGTGGCAAGTACCAGCCACAGGTTCGGCACGCCCTGCTCGGCGAGGAACATCACCGGAACGGTGGTGATGAGCAGAAGCTCGATGATCCGCGGCTTGGTCAGCGCAACGAATGCCTTGACGCGGGCCCCGAATGGCCGATGGCCCCCCGGGCTGGGAGTCAAGACGACCCCTGCGGGTCGGGACTCGACGGCCGTCACGCACACCCCTGACAGAGAATTCCCAGCAAGCTCCCCGGATGAAGACGGGGTGAAGACTTGCGCGTACCACGCCACTCTAGACGTTGCCCATACGCCGATCTTCGCGGGGGTGGGGTCGTGTTGAGGGGGTGTGTCCCAAGGGGTGGACGCGGCTCGGGGGGCGAAGTGACGGACTCGCCCGCACTCTTGATGTGTCCGCTCATTTGAGGGGCCGATTATCGAAATGAGGGGGTTCTGTCGAGGGTAGGCTCGGCACCGCCGGTACACCCTCAGTCACCGGCTTTTCCAGTACATGTGGAGAGGAGCCCTGACTCAGGGTGAGCACTAAGCCGACCACCACAGACCTCGAGTGGACCGAATTGGACCAGCGGGCCGTGGACACCGCCCGCATCCTGGCCGCGGACGCCGTACAGAAGGTCGGCAACGGCCATCCCGGTACGGCCATGAGCCTGGCGCCCGCCGCGTACACCCTTTTCCAGAAGGTGATGCGGCACGACCCGGCCGAGCCGGACTGGGTGGGGCGCGACCGTTTCGTGCTCTCGGCCGGCCACTCGTCCCTCACGCTCTACACCCAGCTGTACCTGGGTGGCTTCGGGCTCGAGCTGGACGACCTGAAGGCGTTCCGCACCTGGGGCTCGAAGACCCCGGGTCACCCGGAGTACGGACACACCGCGGGTGTGGAGACGACGACCGGCCCGCTGGGCCAGGGTGTCGCCAACGCCGTGGGCATGGCCATGGCCGCCCGCTACGAGCGCGGTCTCTTCGACCCGGAGGCGGCCCCCGGCACCTCCCCGTTCGACCACAACATCTACGTGATCGCCGGTGACGGCTGCCTCCAGGAGGGCATCTCCGCCGAGGCGTCCTCGCTGGCCGGTCACCAGAAGCTCGGCAACCTGATCCTGCTGTGGGACGACAACCACATCTCGATCGAGGGCGACACCGAGACCGCCGTGTCCGAGGACACGATGAAGCGGTACGAGGCCTACGGCTGGCACGTCCAGCGTGTCGAGCCGCAGGCCAACGGTGACCTGGACCCGGCCGCCCTGTTCGCGGCGATCAAGGCCGCCGAGGCCGAGACCGGGCGTCCGTCGTTCATCGCGATGCGCTCGATCATCGCCTGGCCGGCCCCGAACGCGCAGAACACCGAGGCCGCGCACGGCTCGGCGCTGGGCGACGAGGAGATCGCGGCCACCAAGCGCG
Organism: Streptomyces sp. NPDC046712; assembly: GCF_040645695.1. Classification (NCBI taxonomy): domain Bacteria; kingdom Bacillati; phylum Actinomycetota; class Actinomycetes; order Kitasatosporales; family Streptomycetaceae; genus Streptomyces; species Streptomyces sp. NPDC046712. The sequence goes on from NZ_JBEYYW010000019.1 coordinate 136,144, forward strand.
TCCTCGGCTTCGACCCGGAGCAGACCTTCGAGGTCACCGACGAGGTCATCGGTCACACCCGCGCCCTGGCCGACCGCGGCCGCGAGGCCCGCGCCGCGTGGGAGAAGTCCCTCGCCGAGTGGCGTACGGCCAACCCGGAGCGGGCCGCGGAGTTCGACCGCATCCAGGCGAACGAGCTGCCCGAGGGCTGGGAGTCGAAGCTCCCGGTGTTCGAGGCGGGCAAGGGCATCGCCACCCGCGCCGCGTCCGGCAAGGTCCTGCAGTCGCTCGGCGCGGTCATCCCGGAGCTGTGGGGCGGCTCGGCCGACCTCGCCGGCTCCAACAACACGACGATCGACAAGACCTCGTCGTTCCTGCCCGAGGGCAACCCGCTCCCGGAGGCCGACAAGTACGGCCGCACGATCCACTTCGGCATCCGCGAGCACTCCATGGCCGCGGAGATGAACGGCATCGCGCTGCACGGCAACACCCGCATCTACGGCGGCACCTTCCTGGTGTTCTCCGACTACATGCGCAACGCGGTCCGCCTGTCGGCCCTGATGCACCTGCCGGTGACGTACGTCTGGACCCACGACTCGATCGGTCTGGGCGAGGACGGTCCGACCCACCAGCCGGTGGAGCACCTGGCGTCGCTGCGCGCGATCCCCGGTCTGAACATCGTCCGCCCGGCGGACGCGAACGAGACCTCCATCGCCTGGCGCGAGATCGTCAAGCGTCACACCCGCGAGTTCGGAAAGGGCGCCCCGCACGGTCTGGCCCTGACCCGCCAGGGTGTGCCGACGTACGACTGGAACGAGGGCGCCGCCAAGGGCGGCTACGTCCTCGCCGACGCCGAAGGCGGCGACGCGCAGGTCGTGCTGATCGGCACGGGCTCCGAGGTGCACCTGGCCGTCGAGGCCCGTGAGCAGCTCCAGGCCGCCGGCGTCCCGACGCGCGTGGTCTCGATGCCGTCCGTGGAGTGGTTCGAGGAGCAGGACCAGGCGTACAAGGACTCGGTCCTGCCGCCGTCGGTGAAGGCGCGCGTCGCGGTCGAGGCCGGTATCGGTCTGACCTGGCACAAGTATGTCGGCGACGCCGGCCGGATCGTCTCGCTGGAGCACTTCGGTGCCTCGGCCGACGCGAAGGTCCTCTTCCGCGAGTTCGGCTTCACGCCGGAGGCCATCGCGGCCGCCGCCCGGGAATCTCTCGCCGCCGCCGCGCGCTGACGCCCTTAGACACGACTTTTGGAGAACCTCTCATGACAGACGCTCTCAAGCGCCTCTCCGACGAAGGCGTCGCAATCTGGCTGGACGACCTCTCGCGTCAGCGGATCACGTCCGGAAACCTGGCCGAGCTGATCGACCAGCAGCACGTGGTCGGTGTCACCACCAACCCGTCCATCTTCCAGAAGGCGATCTCGGAGGGCCACGGTTACGACCAGCAGCTCGCCGACCTCGCCGCCCGCAAGGTCACCGTGGACGAGGCCATCCGCATGATCACGACGGCGGACGTGAGGGACGCCGCCGACATCCTGCGCCCCGTCTTCGACGCGACCGACGGCCAGGACGGCCGGGTGTCCATCGAGGTGGACCCCCGTCTGGCCCACAACACGGCGGCCACGATCGCCGAGGCCAAGCAGCTGGCCTGGCTGGTGGACCGTCCCAACACGCTCATCAAGATCCCGGCCACCAAGGCGGGTCTGCCGGCGATCACCGAGGTCATCGGCCTCGGCATCAGCGTCAACGTCACGCTGATCTTCTCGCTGGAGCGCTACCGCGCGGTCATGGACGCCTACCTGGCGGGTCTGGAGAAGGCCCGCGAGCGCGGCCTGGACATCTCCCTGATCCACTCCGTGGCCTCCTTCTTCGTCTCCCGCGTGGACTCGGAGATCGACAAGCGCCTGACGGCCATCGGCACGGACGAGGCCAAGGCCCTCAAGGGCAAGGCCGCCCTCGCCAACGCCCGCCTGGCGTACGAGGCGTACGAGGAGGTCTTCTCCTCCGACCGCTGGGCCGCGCTGGACAAGGCGCAGGCCAACAAGCAGCGTCCGCTGTGGGCCTCGACCGGTGTGAAGGACCCGGCGTACAAGGACACCCTGTACGTCGTCGACCTGGTCGCGCCCGGCACGGTCAACACCATGCCCGAGGCGACCCTGGAGGCCACCGCCGACCACGGCGAGGTCGCCGGTGACACCGTGCGCGGCACCTACGAGCAGTCCCGCGCCGAACTGGCCGCCGTCGAGAAGCTCGGCATCTCGTACGACGACGTCGTGCAGCTGCTCGAGGACGAGGGCGTCGAGAAGTTCGAGGCGTCCTGGAACGACCTGCTCAAGTCGACCGAGGCGGAGCTTGAGCGCCTCGCACCTTCGGAGGCGTAACCACCTTGAGCGCAGTCCACGGAGCCAACCCGCTCCGTGACGCCGCAGACCGACGGCTCCCGCGTATCGCGGGGCCGTCGGGTCTGGTGATCTTCGGTGTCACGGGCGATTTGTCCCGTAAGAAGCTGATGCCTGCCGTCTACGACCTGGCCAACCGCGGCCTGCTGCCGCCGGGCTTCTCGCTCATCGGCTTCGCACGCCGCGAGTGGCAGGACGAGGACTTCGCGCAGGAGGTCTACGAGGCCGTCAAGCAGCACGCCCGCACCCCGTTCCGCGAGGAGGTGTGGCAGCAGCTGATCCAGGGGATGCGCTTCGTCCAGGGCGACTTCGACGACGACGACGCCTTCGACCAGCTGAAGACCACCATCGAGGAGCTCGACAAGGCCCAGGGGACGGGCGGCAACTTCGCCTTCTACCTCTCCGTGCCGCCGAAGTTCTTCCCGCTGGTCGTCCAGCAGCTGAAGAAGCACGGCCTGGCCGACCAGAAGAACGGCTCCTGGCGCCGCGCGGTCATCGAGAAGCCCTTCGGCCACGACCTGACCTCCGCCAAGGAGCTCAACGAGGTCGTCCACGAGGTCTTCCCGCCCGAGGCGGTCTTCCGGATCGACCACTACCTGGGCAAGGAGACCGTCCAGAACATCCTGGCGCTCCGCTTCGCCAACACGCTCTTCGAGCCGATCTGGAACCGGTCGTACGTCGACCACGTGCAGATCACCATGGCCGAGGACATCGGCATCGGCGGCCGGGCGGGGTACTACGACGGCATCGGCGCCGCCCGTGACGTCATCCAGAACCACCTCCTCCAGCTGCTCGCGCTGACCGCGATGGAGGAGCCCGCCTCCTTCGACGCCGACGCGCTCGCGGCCGAGAAGACCAAGGTGCTCGGCGCGGTGAAGCTGCCGAAGGACCTGGGCTCCTCGACCGTGCGCGGCCAGTACGCCGCCGGATGGCAGGGCGGCGCGAAGGCCGTCGGCTATCTGCAGGAGGACGGGATCGACCCCAAGTCGAAGACCGACACCTACGCGGCCATCAAGCTGGAGATCGACAACCGCCGCTGGGCGGGTGTGCCGTTCTACCTCCGTACCGGCAAGCGCCTCGGCCGCCGCGTCACCGAGATCGCGGTCGTCTTCCAGCGCGCCCCGCACTCCCCCTTCGACCACACCGCGACCGAGGAACTCGGCCGCAACGCCATCGTGATCCGCGTCCAGCCGGACGAGGGCGTGACGGTGCGGTTCGGCTCCAAGGTGCCGGGCACGCAGATGGAGATCCGGGACGTGTCGATGGACTTCGCCTACGGCGAGTCCTTCACGGAGTCCAGCCCCGAGGCGTACGAGCGGCTCATCCTCGACGTCCTCCTCGGCGACTCGAACCTCTTCCCGCGGGTCGAGGAGGTCGAGCTGTCCTGGAAGATCCTCGACCCGATCGAGCAGTACTGGGACAAGCACGGCAAGCCCGCGCAGTACCAGTCCGGGACCTGGGGTCCGGTCGAGGCGGACGAAATGCTCGCACGAGACGGACGGAGCTGGCGCCGGCCATGAAGACCGACCTGACGGACACCACGTCCAGCAAGATCAACAAGGCGCTGGTGCTCGGGCGGCGGGCCATCGGCACGCCGGCCGTCGGCATGGTGCTCACCCTCGTCATCGTCACCGACGAGGAGAACGCCTACGACGCGCTCAAGGCGGCCAACGACGCGTCCCGCGAGCACCCCTCGCGGACGCTGGTGGTCATCAAGCGGGTCTCGCGCTCGCCGCGGGACCGCGCGAAGGCACGGCTCGACGCCGAGGTCCGCCTCGGCGCCGACGCCAGCACCGGGGAAACGGTTGTCCTCCGGCTGTACGGCGAGGTCGTCGACCACGCCCAGTCGGTGGTCCTGCCGCTGCTCCTGCCGGACGCGCCCGTCGTCGTCTGGTGGCCGGTCAACGCACCGGCCGACCCGGCGAACGACCCGCTGGGCGCGCTCGCCCAGCGCCGGGTGACCGACACCTACGCCGCCGAGCAGCCGATCCACGAGCTGACGGGGCGAGCGGACAACTACACCCCGGGCGACACGGATCTGGCCTGGACCCGGATCACCCCGTGGCGCTCGATGCTCGCCGCCGCGCTCGACCAGGTCGTGTGCGAGGTCACCTCCGCCGAGGTGGAGGGCGAGGAATTCAACCCGAGCGTCGAGCTGCTCGCCATGTGGCTGGCGGACCGGCTGAAGGTGCCGGTCCGGCGGGCCACGTCGGGAGGCCCGGGGCTCACGTCCGTACGGATGGAGTCCACCTCCGGGCCGATCGTGCTCGACCGGCCCGACGGCTCGCTGGCGACGCTCTCCATCCAGGGGCAGCCGGACCGTGCCGTGGCGCTCAAGCGCCGCGAGACGTCCGAGCTGATCGCGGAGGAGCTGCGCAGGCTCGACCCGGACGACACGTACGCCTCGGCGCTGCGGTACGGGCTGGACCGGCTCGACGAGGAGGCGTCGGTGACGGCCCCCGATCCCGTCGAGGAGGCACCGGTCGCGGATCCGGCTGCGGCTACGGCTCCGGCTCCGGCTCCGACCAAGAAGGCCCCGGCCAAGAAGGCGGCGGCCAAGTGAGCGCTCCGCAGCTCGTCGTCCACCGCGACAAGGAGCTGATGGCCCAGGCCGCGGCGGCCCGGCTGATCACGCGGATCGTGGACGCCCAGGCCTCCCGCGGCTCCGCGTCCGTCGTCCTCACGGGCGGCCGCAACGGCAACGGGCTGCTCGCGGCGCTCCGTTCGGCCCCCGCGCGGGACGCGATCGACTGGTCGCGGCTCGATCTGTGGTGGGGCGACGAGCGGTTCCTGCCCGAGGGCGACCCGGAGCGCAATGTCACCCAGGCCCGCGAGGCGCTGCTCGACAGCGTCCCGCTGGACCCGGCCCGGGTGCACGCGATGCCGGCCTCGGACGGGCCGTACGGCAGTGATGTCGAAGCCGCGGCCGAGGCGTACGCGGCCGAACTGGCCGCGGCCGCAGGCCCCGAGGACCACGGCTCGGTGCCGGCGTTCGACGTGCTGATGCTGGGTGTCGGGCCCGACACCCACGTGGCCTCGCTGTTCCCGGAGCTTCCGGCGGTCCGCGAGACCGAGCGCACGGTGGTGGGCGTGCACGGCGCGCCGAAGCCGCCGCCGACGCGGATCTCGCTGACGCTGCCGGCGATCCGTGCCGCGCGCGAGGTCTGGCTGCTCGCGGCCGGCGAGGACAAGGCGAAGGCAGCGGCGATCGCGCTGTCGGGCGCGGGCGAGATCCAGGCCCCGGCCGCGGGCGCCTACGGTCGCTCCCGCACGCTGTGGCTGCTCGACGCGGCGGCCGCCTCGGAGCTGCCCCGGAGCCTGTATCCGCCGGCTTCCGCCTGACGGACGGTCACTCAGGCCCGGTTCACCCCACGGTGGACCGGGCCTTCGGCGTTTCTCCCACGGTTTCCAGGAAGGGTGCGAGGAGGTCCGGCACCGCTTCGGCGGCGAAGGCCAGGCCCTCGCTCTCCCCCGTGTCGTGGATGTCGTACGCGCCCTCTCCCGCCGCGGTCGTCGCGGTCAGGGTCAGCACGCCGGCCCGGCGCTGGAAGTACGACTGTTTGACGGTCCATCCGATGACACCGCCCCGCTGGAGGGCGACGGTGGACCGGCGGATCGTGCCGGAACGGGCCACCAGATAGCCGCCGGTGATGCCGTGCCCGAGATTGCGGTAGGCGTCCAGCGCGAGCAGCACGGCGAGCGGGGTCAGGACGAGGGCGCAGGCGGCGGCGATGTACAGCAGAACGGGGGTGAGTGCGGCTCCGAGGACGGCCAGGACCGCGACCGGGGCGAGCGCGCTCGCGAGGGCCCAGCGCAGTCGCCGGGTGCGGGCGGCTCGGGGGTGGGTGGTGAGCGGAGCGCTCGTGGGGGCCTCGGGCTCGCGCAGGACCTGGGCGGCGACCCGGTCGGCGACCCGTCGGGGCGCGGGCGGCAGCAGCGTCTTGTGGTCCGTGCGCTCGCCCTCGTCGTGTTCGACGAGGCCCGTGGCCACGGCGTCGACCCGGGCGGCCCCGCACATCCGTACGCCCAGGGGCTCGACGAGTTCGACGCCACGCAGGCGTCGTTCCTCGATGGAGATGGAGCGGGCGGTGAGCAGTCCGCGGCGGACCCGCAGGGTGCCGCCGGGTTCGCGCTCCAGGCGGTAGTTCCCCCACATCTCGACCCAGAGGCCGAGGGCGCCGACGGTGCCGACGAGGACGGCGAGCAGGACGAGGACGAGGATCATGGAGACGAGCGAGGTGTCCTGGAAGCGGTCCCCTATCCATTCGATGACCTCGGCCTGGGCCCCGAACCACTCGCTGACCTGCATCACGGCGCCGGCCGCCGCGCCGCCGAGGAGCGGGGCGACGAAGGAGACCGGGGCGTAGCGGATCCAGCGGGGGTCGAGGACGGCCAGGGCGCCGTCGTGGGTCGTGTCCTCGGCCATGGCGGCGGTGCGGGCGAGGAGTTCGCGGCGGAGCCGTTCGCCCTCGGCCCGGGTGACCGGGTCGAGTTCGAGGGTGGATTCGCCGCCGCCGTTGTTCTCCCCGGTCCCGATACGGACCTTGACCAGGCCGAGGACCCGCAGCAGCGGGTTGGCCGTCAGGTCGACGCTGCGGATGCGTTCGCGCGCCAGCGAGCGGCGCTTGACCAGGAGGAGTCCGGTGTGGAGTTCGGCCCGTTCGGCTCCGATGCGGTAGCGGGTGCGGCGCCAGCGGACGTGGTCGGCGGCCGAGCCGCCGCCGATGAGGAGGGCGGCCCCGGCGAGGATCCAGCCGAGGGCCCGCCAGGCGGGCATGGAGCCGGTGAGGCCGACGAAGACGGGCAGGGCGGCGCCGCCGGCGACACCCGCGAGGACCGCGGCGGTGACCAGGACCGTACGGCGGTCGAGGCGCCGCCAGTCCTCGGTCATGTCGCGTCCCCGGAGGTGGCCTGGGTGATGGCGGTCAGTCGCTCGGCGAGGCCGGCGGCGAGTTCGTGGTCGAGCCCCTCGATCCGGATCGCGCCCTTGGAGGAGGCGGTGGTGACGGTCACGGTGGCGAGCCCGAAAGCCTGCTCCAGCGGTCCGCGTACGGTGTCGACGGTCTGGATCCGGGACATCGGCGCGATCCGCCACTCCTGCCAGAAGGCCCCGGTACGGACGTAGACGGCGTCCTCGGTGACCTCCCAGCGGTGCACCCTGAACCACCAGTGGGGGAAGAACGCGGTGCAGGCGAGGCCACCGGACGCCACGGCTCCGGCGGCGAGCAGCAACCAGAACCGGGCGGGCGCGATGAAGGCGCCGAGCACCACCAGGACGACCACCGGAGCGGCCGTCGTCAGCAGCCACTGCGTCCGCCACCAGCCGACGGCCCGTTCGTTCAGCGTGTTGCGCGGCGGCCTCAGCCGGACCTCGCCCGTCACCACGTTCTCCCCCACCTTCGTTGTCTACCGTCCGCGCAGCGCGCGGTAGGTGGCGACGAGCCCGGCGGTCGAGCCGTCGAGCTGGTCACCGCCCTCGCCCCGGGTCAGCACCGGCTCGATCTTCTTGGCGAGGACCTTGCCGAGCTCGACTCCCCACTGGTCGAAGGAGTCGATGTTCCAGATCGCGCCCTGGACGAACACCTTGTGCTCGTAGAGCGCGATGAGCTGGCCGAGGACGGAGGGCGTGAGCTCCTTGGCCAGGATGGTGGTCGTGGGGTGGTTGCCCTTGAAGGTCTTGTGCGGGACGAGCTCCTCGGCCACGCCCTCGGCCCGTACCTCCTCGGGCGTCTTGCCGAAGGCCAGCGCCTGGGTCTGGGCGAAGAAGTTGGCCATGAGCAGGTCGTGCTGGGCGACGAGGCCCGGGAGCAGGTCGGCGACGGGCTCGGCGAAGCCGATGAAGTCGGCCGGGATGACCTTGGTGCCCTGGTGGATCAACTGGTAGTAGGCGTGCTGCCCGTTGGTGCCGGGCGTGCCCCAGACGACCGGCCCGGTCTGCCAGTCGACGGGGTTGCCGTCCCGGTCGACGGACTTGCCGTTGGACTCCATGTCGAGCTGCTGGAGGTAGGCGGTGAACTTCGACAGGTAGTGCGAGTACGGCAGGACGGCATGCGACTGCGCGTCGAAGAACGCGCCGTACCAGACACCGAGGAGGCCGAGGAGCAGCGGCGCGTTCTCCTCGGCCGGGGCGGTGCGGAAGTGCTCGTCGACGAGGTGGAAGCCGTCGAGCATCTCGCGGAAGCGGTCCGGGCCGATGGCGATCATCAGGGAGAGGCCAATGGCGGAGTCGTAGGAGTAGCGTCCGCCGACCCAGTCCCAGAACTCGAACATGTTGGCCGTGTCGATGCCGAAGTCCTCGACCTTCTCGGCGTTGGTCGACAGGGCCACGAAGTGCTTGGCGACGGCTTCCTGGCCGGCCCGCAGGCCGGTGAGGAGCCAGTTGCGCGCGGAGGTGGCGTTGGTGATCGTCTCGATGGTGGTGAAGGTCTTCGAGGCGACGATGAACAGCGTCTCCGCCGGGTCGAGGTCGCGGATCGCCTCGTGGAGGTCGGCGCCGTCGACGTTGGAGACGAAACGGAACGTCAGGTCCCGCTGGGTGTAGGAGCGCAGGACCTCGTAGGCCATGGCGGGTCCGAGGTCGGAGCCGCCGATGCCGATGTTGACGATGTTCTTGATCGGCTTGCCGGTGTGGCCGGTCCACTCGCCGACGCGGACCTTGTCCGCGAAGGCGGCCATCCTGTCGAGGACGGCGTGGACGCCCGGGACGACGTTCTCGCCGTCGACCTCGATCACGGCCTCGCGCGGGGCGCGCAGCGCGGTGTGCAGGACCGCCCGGTCCTCGGTGGTGTTGATCTTCTCCCCGCGGAACATGGCGTCGCGGAGCTCGGCCACGCCGGTCGCGGCGGCCAGCTCGCGCAGCAGCGCCAGCGTCTCGTCGGTCACCAGATGCTTGGAGTAGTCCAGATACAGGTCGCCGACGCGCAGCGCGTACGCGGTGCCACGCCCCGCGTCGGCGGCGAACAGCTCGCGCAGATGCGTCGCGCCCAGCTGCTCGCGGTGCTTGCCGAGGGCGGCCCACTCGGGCAGCTGGTTGAGCCTCGTACGGCCTTCGGTCTTCATCTCGGACATCGCCTACTTCTTCTCTTCCTGCCTGCTTGCCCCGCTGCCACTCCAACCTAATTGATCGCAGGGGCAGAAGGCGCGACGGCTCAATGGCCGCCGCGATGCAGCCTGCCCTCGTATCGGGCCTCGAGGACGGCGTTGCGTTCGTGGCCGCCCGGCAGGTTCGCGGAGACGTAGACCGGTGGCTCGTGCCCTTCGGCGAGGAGCAGGGCGACCGACTCGGCCACGACCATCTGCACGAGGAGGGAGGAGGTGAGGGTGGAGATGCCGCAGAGCGCGCCGCCGTCCGGGAGGGGCAGCAGGGCGTCGCCGGTGGGGGCGCAGTTGTCGAGGACGGCGTCGGCGAGGTCGGCGAGCCGCTTGCCGCTGGGGTGCAGGGCGGGGACGGCGTGGGTGTGTTCCAGGGAGGTGAGGGCGACGAGGCGGTGACCGGCGCCGGTGACCTTCAGTGCGAGGTCGACGATCGAGTTGTTGACGCCGGAGTTGGAGATGACGACGAAGAGGTCCTGCGGGCGGGGTGTGGCGAGGGCGTAGAGCCGGTCGGCGAGGCCCGGGGAGCGCTCCAGGAGCGGATCGGCGAGTACGGAGGGGTCCTCGCCGCCGCGCAGCACGAGGTCGGCGAGTGCGATCCGGCTGGTGGGGACGAGTCCACCGGCCCGGCCGGCGATCTCCAGGGCGGCGGCCTGCGAGTGTCCGGTGCCGAAGGCGTGGATCACCCCGTCGGCGGCGACGCAGTCGGCGAAGAGCCGGGCGGCGACGGTGACCGTGTCCTTGTTGGCCGCGACGGTCCGCTCGACGGCTCGGCGGGCGTGGTCGGCGAACAAGGCGGCGCCGAGGGCGGGTTGGGGCATGACAGAGCCTCCACCGGTTCAGTGAACCCATTATTGGCGAACGATACGAATCAATGAACCAGCGGCGGCGGACGCACGTCAAGAGGCCCGCGGTCGGCGCAGCAGCCGCGCCAGCGCCACCGCGCCCGCCACTCCGTCCGGCACCGGCGCCGGGACCAGACCCAAGTCCCGCACCCGCTCCGCGAGTCGGGGCAGCAGCGGACCGCCCGGGCCGATCAGGCCGCCAGTGACGACCAGGGGCTCGCCGGGCCGGGGCGTCAACGCCCGTACGGTGGAGGCCAGTTCCGTCGCCGCCCGGTCGAGCAGCTCCCGGGCCACCTCGTCCCCGGCCCGCTCGGCGTCGACGACGAGCGGGCTCAGCGCCGCGAGCCGGACGGGGTGGCCGCCGAATCCGTACCCGACGACGGCCTCCTTGGTCAGGCCGCCGCACACCTCCCCCACCGGCCCGGCAAGGGCCGTGGCCGGGCCGCGGCCGTCCAGCGAGCGCAGTACGGCCCGCAGCGCCTCCCGCCCCAGCCAGAAGCCGCTGCCCGCGTCGCCGAGGAGCCAGCCGTCGCCGTCCACGGTCCGGACCGCCCTGCGCCGCTCCACGCGCGCGCCGGCGGCGCCCGTGCCCGCGATCAGTACGAGCCCGTCCGCCGGAGTGCCGGGCCCCGAGGCGAAGGCGATGTCCGCGTCTCCCAGGACCTCGGCCCGGCCCGGGGCGGCTCCCACCCGGCCCAGGGCCTCGGCGAGCGCCGAGCCGGCCTTCTCGACGCCGCCGCCGGGCCCGCCGCCCGCGAAGCCGGCCACCACGGCGACGACCCCACCGCCCCGGCCGTGCGGCACCGCGCCCCGCAAGGCCTGGGCCAGATTCCGTACGAGTTCGGCGTGACCGACGCTCAGCGCGTTGCCGGGACCGCCCGTACCCTCCGCGAGCACGGCACCGGTCGCCGCGTCGGCGAGCCGGGCCCTGATCCGCGTACCGCCGGCGTCGATGCCGACGACGACCGATGCGCCTGCGTGAATCCCGGATTCGTTCATCAGCTCGCATGGTGGTTGATAGATTCACGCCTCGACAAGACCCCCGACCGCCGCGGGCACCGGGCAGGAGTGAGGCCGCCATGATCACCGCTCTGATCCGATCCGAGCTGCCCCGCATGTCGGATTCGCTGCGCAAGGTGGGCGGCTGGGTGCTCGACGACCCGGGCCGGGTGCCCGGCGTCTCGGCGGCCGAGCTGGGCCGGCGCACCGGTACGTCCCAGGCCACCGTGACCCGCTTCTGCCGGGCCCTCGGCCTCGACTCGTACCAGCAGCTGCTGCTGGCCCTCGCCCAGGAGCGCGGCGAGAACGAACGGAGCGGCGAAGGGCGGCCCCTCGGCCCGGACATCGGTCCCGACGACCCGCTCGACCAGGTCGTCGCCACCGTCGCCCGCGCCGATCTGCAGGCACTGCGCCGGACCGCCGAGCATCTGGACCTCGAGTCGCTGGAGCGGGCCGCGCAGATCCTGGCCAAGGCCCGCCGCATCGACGTGTACGGCGTCGGGGCGTCCGGTGTGGTGGCTCTGGAGACCGAGGCACGGCTCTTCTCCATCGGCTGCGACGCCCGCGGCTGGACCGAGGTGCACGCCGCGGAGACCTCGGCGGCCCTCCTGACGCCCGCGGACGCTGTGGTGGCGCTCTCGCACTCCGGGGCGACCCGCGAGGTGCTCGGCCCGCTGCGGCTGGCGGCCGAGCGGGGCGCGCGTACGGTCGCGGTGACCGGCGACCCCCGCTCGCCCGTCGCCCGCGCCGCCGGCGTCCAACTGACCGCGACCTCGGCCGAGACCAGCTTCCGGCGCGGCGGTTTCGGGACCCGGCACTCGGTGCTGCTGATCCTGGACTGCCTCTACGCGCGCGTGGCGCAGCTGACGTACGCACGGGCCACCGCGGCGATGGCCCTCACGGCCCACATCGCCGACAACCACCGCTGAACGCCGGGTCAGTTGATACGCGAACGGGCCCCGTCCGCGAATCGTTTCGCGAACAGGGCCCGTTCGTCACACTGTCACACCACGCTCAGATCTCGCCGCGCAGTTTGGCGAGCGCCTCGGCGAGGATCGCCTCGCCGTCCGCGTCGCTGCGCCGCTCACGCACATACGCGAGGTGCGTCTTGTACGGCTCGGTGCGCGGCGGGTCCGGCGGGTTGTCCCGGTCCTGACCGGCCGGGAAGCCGCAGCGCGGGCAGTCCCACGTCTCCGGAACCTGTGCGTCACTGGCGAAGCTCGGCTGCGTCTCGTGCCCGTTCGAGCACCAGAAGGAGATGCGGAGGCGCGGCGCCGACTCGCCCCGCTCGGCCTCCCCCATCGGCCCCGCTCCGACCCGGCTTCCCCGGATCGCGTTGCCACTTGCCACGGTCGTAACTCCCTGCGTGATGGTGCTCGAAGATGCCCCAGTCTACGTAAGGCCCAACGCGCGTCCAGTGATTGGAGTTACACGTCCAACTTCATCAGAAGCGCAAGTACGACAATGCACGCGAACCACAGCAGACCGACCACGATGGTGATGCGGTCCAGGTTGCGCTCGGCGACCGAGGAGCCACCGACGGACGACTGCATACCGCCACCGAACATGTCGGAGAGGCCGCCGCCCTTCCCCTTGTGCATCAGCACCAGCAGCATCAGCAGGCCGCTGAAGACGATCAGGGCGATCGAGAACCCCATAACCACGGCTGGACCAACTTCCTCGGATCTCATACGGACGGGGGTCGGGCAGGTCCTGCCCGACCCCCGCAAGGGTACGACGGATCGTCGCTACCGCCTACTCACTGATCACATCACTGGTCGCGGAAGCGGACGATCTTGACGAACTCGTCGGCGTCCAGCGCGGCGCCGCCGACCAGGGCGCCGTCGACATCCGGCTGCGCCATGATCGCGGCCACGTTGCCGGCCTTGACCGAGCCGCCGTACTGGATGCGGACCTTGTCGGCCAGCTCCTGCGAGTAGAGCTCCGCGAGACGGCCGCGGATCGCCCCGCAGACCTCCTGCGCGTCCTCGGGGGTGGCGACCTCGCCGGTGCCGATGGCCCACACCGGCTCGTAGGCGATCACGATGGACTCGGCCTGCTCGGCCGGGATGTCCTTCAGTCCGCCGTCGAGCTGGTTGAGGGTGTACTCGACCTGCTGCCCGGCCTTGCGGATGTCCAGGCCCTCGCCGACGCACAGGATCGGGGTGATGCCGTGCTTGTACGCGGCCTTCACCTTGGCGTTGCAGATCTCGTCCGTCTCGGCGTGGTACTGCCGGCGCTCGGAGTGGCCCACGGCGACGTAGGTGCACTTCAGCTTGGACAGCATGGCGCCCGAGATCTCACCGGTGTAGGCACCGGAGTCCTGCGCCGAGAGGTCCTGGGCACCGTACTTGATCTTGAGCTTGTCGCCGTCGATCAGGGTCTGGACGGACCGCAGGTCGGTGAAGGGCGGCAGGACGGCGACCTCGACGGCGTCGTAGTCCTTGTCGTTCAGCGCGAAGGCGAGCTTCTGGACGTGGGCGATGGCCTCGAGGTGGTTGAGGTTCATCTTCCAGTTGCCCGCCATCAGCGGGGTGCGGGTGCTCATAAAGGGGTCAGTCCTCCAGTGCGGCGAGGCCGGGGAGCGTCTTGCCCTCGAGGTATTCGAGGGAGGCGCCGCCGCCGGTCGAGATGTGGCCGAAGGCATTCTCGTCGAAGCCCAGGATGCGGACGGCGGCGGCGCTGTCGCCGCCGCCGACGACGGTGAAGCCGGGGCTGTCGAGCAGGGCCTGCGCGATGGCCTTGGTTCCGTTGGCGTAGTCGGGGTGCTCGAAGACGCCCAGGGGGCCGTTCCAGAACACGGTCTCGGCGTCGGCGAGCTTCGACGCGTACAGCTCACGCGTCTTCGGGCCGATGTCCAGGCCCTCCTTCGTCGACGGGATCTTGTCGGCGTCGACGGTCTCGAAGTCGGCCGGGGCCTTGGTCTTCAGGTCCGGGAAGTCCGTGGAGACGAGCACGTCGACCGGGAGGACGAGCTCGACGCCCTTCTCCTCGGCGCGCTTCATGTACTCCTTGACGATCTCAACCTGGTCCTTCTGGAGCAGGGAGATGCCGACCTCGTAGCCCTTGGCGTAGAGGAAGGTGTACGCCATGCCGCCGCCGATCAGGAGACGGTCGGCCTTGCCGAGCAGCGCGTCGATGACGGCGAGCTTGTCGGAGACCTTGGCGCCGCCCAGGACCACCACGTACGGGCGCTTGACCTCGTCGGTCAGCTTCTTCAGGACGCCGACCTCGGTGGCGATGAGGTAACCGGCCGCGTGCGGCAGGCGGGCCGGGAGGTCGAAGACCGAGGCGTGCTTGCGGTGCACGGCGCCGAAGCCGTCGCCGACGTAGACGTCGGCGAGGGCGGCGAGCTGGTCCGCGAACGCGCCGCGCTCGGCGTCGTCCTTGGAGGTCTCGCCGGCGTTGAAGCGGAGGTTCTCGATGACGGCCACCCGGCCGTCGGTGAGGCCGGCGACGGTCGCCGTGGCGGACTCGCCGACGGTGTCGGTCGCGAAGGCCACGTCGGCACCGAGCAGTTCACCGAGGCGGGCGGCGGCCGGCGCGAGGGAGAAAGCCGGGTCCGGGGCGCCCTTCGGGCGGCCCAGGTGCGAGGCGACGACGACACGGGCGCCGGCGTCGGCGAGCGCCTTGACCGTGGGTGCGACGGCGCGGATGCGGCCGTCGTCGGTGATGGTGGTGCCGTCCAGCGGCACGTTCAGGTCGGCGCGGACGAATACGCGCTTGCCGGCGACGCCTTCGGCGAGAAGCTCGTCGATGGTCTTCATCTTCTACTGACTCCTTGGTACGCGGTGAAGCACACGAGACAGGGCTCGTACAGCGCATCATCGCGCTGTCCGAGCCCTGTGCTCACATCGAGGTGCCTGTCCGGAGGCTTTAGAGCTGGTTGCCGACGAAGACGGTCAGGTCGACGAGGCGGTTCGAGTAGCCCCACTCGTTGTCGTACCAGCCCAGGATCTTCACCGAGTTGCCCTCCTGGACCATGGTCAGGGAGGAGTCGAAGGTGCAGGAGGCCGGGTCGCTGACGATGTCCGAGGAGACGATCGGGTCCTCGGTGTAGAAGAGGATGCCCTTCAGGTCGCCGTCGTCGGCGGCCTTCTTGAACGCGGCGTTGACCTCGTCCTTGGTGACCTCGCGCTGCAGCGTGACGACCAGGTCGGTGGCCGAGCCGGTCGGGACCGGGACGCGCATGGCGATGCCGTCCAGCTTGCCCTTGAGCTGCGGGAGGACCAGGGCGGTGGCCTTCGCGGCACCGGTCGTGGTCGGGATGATGTTCTCCGCGGCGGCGCGGGCGCGACGCAGGTCGGAGTGTGGGAAGTCCAGGATGCGCTGGTCGTTGGTGTACGCGTGGACCGTCGTCATCAGGCCCTTGACGATGCCGAAGTTCTCGTCGAGCACCTTGGCCATCGGCGCCACACAGTTGGTGGTGCAGGAGGCGTTGGAGATGACGTGGTGGTTCGCCGGCTCGTACTTGTCCTGGTTGACACCCATGACGATGGTGATGTCCTCGTCCTTGGCCGGAGCCGAGATGAGGACCTTCTTCGCGCCACCGGCGATGTGCTTCTCGGCGTCGGCCTTCTTGGTGAAGATGCCGGTCGACTCGATGACGATGTCGACGCCCAGGTCACCCCAGGGGATGTCGGCCGGGTTGCGCTCCGAGAGCACCTTGATGGTGTGGCCGTCGACGGTGATGGTGTCGGCGGTGTGGGTGACCTCGGCCTTGAGGCGTCCCAGGATCGTGTCGTACTTCAGCAGGTGAGCAGTGGTCGCGGTGTCACCCAGGTCGTTGACAGCCACGATCTCGATGTCGGCACCCTGCTCAAGGAGCGCGCGGAAGTAGTTGCGACCGATGCGGCCAAAGCCGTTGATGCCTACGCGGATCGTCACGAACCGATCTCCTCGTTAGGTACGCCGGGTTTCGACGCCGGCGAGATTCTTTTAGGGATGTCCCCGACCGCTTACGACCCTACCTCTCCCATCGGCTCAGAGTGACATCGCGTGCGGTCGGAATGCCTCGTAAAAGCACCGTGGCCCGTTATTACCGGCAGGTTCGAGCCACGATGCCCATTTCGTCCCGATCACTGACTGTGATCAAAGGTGCGGGTGCCCGCTCAGCCGTGCAGCACGCCGAGCGCCTTGCGGATGAGTGCCGTGCGCTGCGTCCCGCTCGTGACGTGTTCCAGGCCGAAGCCGAGGAGAACGGTGTCACGCGTCGTGACCGCGGCCTGGGAGTGGAAGAGCCCCGCGGAGCGGTCCCAGTCGGCGCCGTTCCCCGGGCTGCCGGCCGGCGGCCCCGGTACGGACCACGCTCCGAGCGCGGTCTCGAATCCCTCGCCCTGGCTCACTGTGCCGCCGACGACGAGCGCGGTGTCGTCGACGAACGCACCCATCTCGCCGGTGCCGGGGTCGGTGATGTACGAGATCGACAGCTCGACCTGCTTGCCCGCGTAGGCGCTCAGGTCGATCGACGCCTGCTGCCATCCGTTGGAGGGGCCGGTGAAGGCGTTCCAGGAGCCGGTGGTGCCGGTGGTGGCGCAGCCGTCGTCGCCGACGGTCAGGTAGTGGGCGAGGAAGGGGTGGCCGCGGACGTAGTAGCCCTCGCCGCAGTCGGCCGGGGCGGCGGTGGAGGTGCCGCCGTTGGCGTCGGGCAGCGTGGTCCAGTCGTCCTGGCCGACGGTGTGGGCCTCGACGACGAGGTTGTCGTAGCCAGGCTCGGTGTCGTAGCTGACCTGGAACCGCAGGCTCGGCTTCGCGGCCGCGTCGACGGAGGTGAGGTCGACCGTGCGGCTGAGGCGGGCCCAGGTGTTGTCGGCGTGACGGACGGCCCCGAAGTACGTGCCCTCGTAGGGCTCGAAGGGGGTGCGGACGCCGGGGTAGTCGCCGGCGGACGCGCTGCTGCCGAACTGCGGGAACTGTCGCGGTTTCAGGGTGTCCGAGGTGACGGTGTACGCGCCGGCGTTGTCCAGCGGGTTGTCCGCCGTGCCGCCGAGGCCGGGCGTGAGGCCCGTGAATCCGCCGGATCCGGCGAAGGCGGGCGGGTTCTTCAGCCCGGCACGGTGGTAGGCGCCGAGGAAGTACTGGGCGAAGTCGTTGGACGTCGCCCGGCCGATGTCGACGAGACCGCCGGCCTTCTCTCCGGCGTTGATCAGCTTGCCGCCCTCGTTGAGGTAGTCCCGCACGGCCAGCGTGACGGGCCCGGAGGGCTGCTCGGCGCCGGTGTACCAGACGACCGTACGGAAGTGGCTCAGCACGCCGAGGGGGTCGGGGGTCCCCTGCGTGGCGACGTCCCAGACGGCGGCCTTGCGGCCGGTGCCGGCGAGTGCCTTCACATAGTCGGCGGTGTGCCGGGCGGCGGTGGTGCCGCCCTCCTCGGCGAGGACGAGCACGTCTCCGCGGGGCCGGTCGGCCACGGTGTACGTGAAGGGGGTGGAGGAGGTCGCCCTGCCCTCGCGGGTGCGGGCGGTGAACCAGACCTCGACGGTGTCGCCCGGTTCGGCGTCCTCGACCTCGGCCCGGTACTGGTCGAAGTAGAGGTTGTCCTCTCCGCCGTAGGTCTCGCCGCCCTCCCAGGCCGTCAGGCGCTGGGTGTGCGTCCGGCCGCCGTTGACGCGGTACTTGAGCTCCTTGCCGCGCAGCGACTTGCGGGCGGTCACGGAGACCTCCTGGTCGCCGCCGCGGGCGTAGGAGGTGGTGAAGGCGGCCGGGGTGAAGTCGGGGGCGTCGAGGCCGGTGACGGAGACGGGCCGGTCCGGGTGGGCGGCGGTCTCGGCGACGGCGAGCGCGAACGGGATGTTCTTGGCGAACTCCGCCTGGATCAGCTTCTCGTCGTCGGGGAAGGTGAAGACGGAGGCGCAGTCGGCGGGCTCCCAGGCGTCGTTCGGGTCGACGCGGGAGGCGGTGGCGCAGGTCGACATCTCCGGGGTGAACATCTGCATCCCGTTGACGTTGGCGGCGTGTCCGTCCGCCTCTCCGTTGGTGGTGTAGAGCTCGGAGGAGACCTGCGGCCGGTAGCCGGGCACGGCCGGCTTCTGCGGGGTGCCGGCGAGCGACTTGAGGGCCACGTCGTCGGGGGTGTCGGTGGCGACCTGCCAGCCGACGCCGTAGAGGATCAGCTGGGCGGCGGAGTGGTAGTTGATGCCGTACTGGAAGCCGATGCGCTTCTGGAAGGCGTCGAGGGCCTTGGTCTCGGGCTCGGACATGGGGCCCGTGCCGCGGTAGGTCTCGTCGGCCGGGTCGGGCGACGAACCCTCGTTGTCGTAGCCCCACTTGTAGGCGAAGTTGCGGTTGAGGTCGACGCCGTCGCCGGGCTCGATCCGCCCGTCGCCGTTGTTGTCGTGGAGGTTCTTGCGCCACTGGCGGTTGTCGGGGTCGGCGTGGGTGAAGTCGTAGCCGTCCGGGTTGGCGGAGAGCACGAACCACAGCTCGGTGGAGTCGACGATCTTCGTGACCCGCTCGTCCTTGCCGTAGCCGTCGAGGTAGTGGTGCATCAGCCGCCGGGTCATCTCGGGGGTGATCCACTCGCGGGCGTGTTGGTTGGACATGTACAGCGTGGCGGGCCGGGTGCCGTCCTTGGCCTTCTTGGCGCCCTTGGTGACCTTGAGGGCGAGGATGTCCTGGCCCTTCACCGTCCTGCCGATGGAGACGACCTTGGTGAGGTCCGGGTGGGCCTGGGAGGTGGCAAGGATCTCCTGCTTGAGCCCGTTCGCGCCGCCGTACGGACGGAAGACGCCGTCCCCGGCTCCGGCGACCCGCTTCTCGGCCCGGACGGAGAGGGTGTGCTCGGCGAGTTCGACGCCCTTGCGGCGCAGCTGTCCTGCCTGCTTGTCGGTGAGGTAGAGCTCGAGGGTGGCGGAGCCCTTCTCGGGTACCTGTTCGGTCAGTTCGTGGCCGTCGGTGCCGGCTTCGAGAAGCAGCGGCACCTGTTCCTTGCTGACCTTCGCGCGCCATACGGAGAGGGCGTCCCCGCCGTCCCCGCCGTTCGGTTCCGCTCCGGCGACGGGTGCCGCCGCCAGTCCCGCGATCAGCAGTGAAGCCGCGGCGAGGATCGATCTCGCTCTGCGTCTCATAAGCCCCCCTTGCTGTTGTCTGCCACGAAAGTGAACAGACGCCAGGCTCATGATCATTCATGATCAAGTCAAGGGTGCCTCGCGAGCCGAACGAGTGCTGCCGGTGCCTCAGAAAGGCACCGGCAGCGGGGAGTTGAGTGAGCGGAGCAGGTCAGCCGACGAGGCTGTCGTCCAGCTCCTCCGTCAGGTTGGACTCGGTCCCGGGGATACCCAGGTCCTGCGCCCGCTTGTCGGCCATGGCCAGCAGACGGCGGATCCGGCCCGCGACCGCGTCCTTGGTCAGCGGCGGCTCGGCGAGCGCGCCCAGCTCCTCCAGGGAGGCCTGCTTGTGCTCCATGCGCAGCCTGCCGGCGGCGGCGAGGTGCTCGGGCACCTCCTCGCCGAGGATCTCCAGGGCGCGCTGCACCCGGGCGCCGGCGGCCACCGCCGCGCGCGCCGAGCGGCGCAGGTTGGCGTCGTCGAAGTTCGCCAGCCGGTTCGCGGTCGCACGGACCTCGCGGCGCATCCGCCGCTCCTCCCAGGCCAGCACCGACTCGTGCGCGCCCAGGCGGGTCAGCAGGGCGCCGATGGCGTCTCCGTCCCGGACGACCACGCGATCCACGCCGCGTACCTCACGGGCCTTCGCGGCGATGCTCAGCCGGCGTGCCGCGCCCACCAGGGCGAGGGCGGCCTCGGGACCGGGGCAGGTCACCTCCAGGGAGGAGGAGCGCCCGGGCTCGGTCAGCGAGCCGTGCGCCAGGAACGCGCCGCGCCAGGCCGCCTCGGCGTCGCAGGTGGCACCCGAGACGACCTGCGGGGGCAGTCCGCGGATCGGGCGGCCCCGGCCGTCGACCAGGCCGGTCTGCCGGGCCAGCTGGTCGCCGCCCGCCACCACCCGTACGACGAAGCGGGAGCCGCGCCGCAGACCGCCGGGAGCCATCACGATCAGCTCCGAGCTGTGCCCGAAGATCTCCAGAATGTCCCGCTTGAGCCGACGCGCCGCCATCGCGGTGTCCAGCTCCGCCTCGATCACGATCCGCCCACTCACCAGGTGCAGGCCGCCGGCGAACCGCAGGATCGACGAGACCTCTGCCTTCCTGCAGCAGGTCCGGGTGACGGGAAGCCGGGAGATCTCGTCCTTCACCGCTGCCGTCATCGCCATGGGCCGATCCTTCCATGCATCCGAAAAATACGGTCGTACGCGGCGGCCAACAGCTCCGGATCGTGCTTCTGGAGACCGTCGGCACGGGCCACCGGCGCCAGCTCGACCGCGGCACCGAGCCGCTTGGCGGCATCGGCGAGGGACTCGCGATCGGGCACGGCGGCCTCGTCGGCCAGCACCACGTCCAGGGCGAGTTTAGGGGCGTGTCGTCCCAAAACCTCCAAATGACGCTGCGGAGAGAACCCTTCGGTTTCTCCCGGCTGCGGCGCGAGGTTGAGGGAGAGGACCTTGCGGGCCTTGGTCTCGGTGAGCGCGTCGAGCAGCTCGGGGACCAGCAGATGCGGGAT
Source organism: Streptomyces sp. NPDC046712 (assembly GCF_040645695.1). NCBI lineage: Bacteria > Bacillati > Actinomycetota > Actinomycetes > Kitasatosporales > Streptomycetaceae > Streptomyces > Streptomyces sp. NPDC046712. The sequence continues at coordinate 157,008 of NZ_JBEYYW010000019.1, forward strand.
CACCGAGGAGAACCAGGAGCCGGGGCCCAGCACCACCCAGTCCGCGTCGCGGACCGCGGCGACGGCCTCGGGCACGGCGGGCGGGTCGTGCGGGACGAGGTGCACCGACTGCACCTCACCGGGCGTGAGCGCCACCGTGGCCTGGCCACGGACCGTGTCCACCTCGTCCGGGCGCGCCGGATCGTGCCCCTTGACCAGGGCCTGGAGCTCCAGCGGCACGGCGGACATCGGCAGCACCCGGCCGTGCGCGCCGAGCAGCTTGCCGACCAGGTCCAGGGCGAGGACGTGGTCGCCGAGCTGCTCCCAGAGGGCGACGATCAGCAGATTGCCGACCGCGTGCTCGTGCAGGTCTCCCTTGGACTGGAAGCGGTGCTGGATCACCCGGGACCAGGTCTGGCCCCAGTCGTCGTCCCCGCACAGCGCCGCGAGCGCCTTGCGCAGGTCGCCGGGCGGCAGCACGCCCAGCTCCTCCCGGAGCCGGCCGCTGGAGCCGCCGTCGTCGGCGACGGTGACGACCGCGGTGAGGTCACCGGTGATGCGGCGCAGGGCGGCGAGGGAGGCCGACAGGCCCATGCCCCCGCCCAGCGCGACGACCTTGGGCTGGGCGCCGCGCCTGCGGAGCGTACGTACCGAGAGCGAGGACGTACGCCGACGGTACGGCTTCACTCGCGCCCCATGTCCCGGTGGACGACGACGGTCTCGACCCCTTCCGCGGCGAGGCGTGCGGCGAGCTTCTCGGACGTGGCGACCGAACGGTGCTTGCCGCCCGTGCACCCGACGGCGATGGTCACGTACCGCTTGCCCTCGCGGCGGTAGCCGGCGGCGATCAGCTGGAGCAGCTCGGTGTAGCGGTCGAGGAACTCCTTGGCCCCGGGCTGGTTGAAGACGTACGCCGAGACCTCCTCGTTGAGCCCGGTGAAGGGCCGCAGCTCGGGGACCCAGTGCGGGTTCGGCAGGAAGCGCATGTCGACGACGAGGTCGGCGTCGACGGGCAGCCCGTACTTGAATCCGAACGACATGACGGTGGCTCGCAGCTCCGGCTCCTCCTCGCCGGCGAACTGGGCGTCCATCTTGGCGCGCAGCTCGTGGACGTTGAGGCTGGAGGTGTCGATCACCAGGTCCGCGTCGCCGCGCAGCTCGCGCAGCAGGTCCCGCTCGGCGGCGATGCCGTCGGTGATACGACCGTCACCCTGCAGCGGGTGCGGCCTGCGGACCGACTCGAACCGCCTGACCAGGGCCTCGTCGGAGGACTCCAGGAAAACGATCCGCCGGGTGACCTGCTGGGCGTCGAGGGCGGCGAGGGACTCCCGCAGGGCGTCGAAGAACTGCCGGCCGCGGACGTCGACGACGACGGCGATCCGGGCCACATTGCCCTGGGAGCGGGCGCCGAGCTCCACCATGGTGGGGATCAGCGCGGGCGGCAGATTGTCGACGACGAACCAGCCGAGGTCCTCCAGGCACTTCGCCGCGGTGGACCGGCCGGCGCCGGACATGCCGGAGATGATCACCAGCTCGGGGATGGCCGCCGCGTCGGCGGTCTCGCCGGCCTCCTTCGTGCCCGTACTCACGTGTCCTGCTCCGTCTTCTCGGTGCTCTTCTTGCTCATCGTGCTGGTCGTGCGCGGTCATGCGGTGCTGCCCCCGTCGTCTTCAATGATCTCTCCTGTTGCCGTATTCACGGCGGGTGCGGCCGGGGCCGCCTGCGCGAGGGCCACCGCCACGGCCTCGGCCGTCTTGCGGCCCATGCCGGGGACCTCGCAGATCTGCTCGATTGTCGCCTGTCGGAGCCGTTTCACCGAGCCGAAATGCTTGATCAACGCCTGCTTGCGGGTGGTGCCGAGGCCGGGGACGGCGTCCAGCGGGCTGGTCCTGATGCGCTTGTTCCGCTTCGAGCGCTGGTAGCGGATGGCGAAGTCGTGAGCCGTGTCACGCACCCGCTGCAGCAGGTAGAGGCCCTCGCTGGAGCGGGGCAGCACGACGGGATCGTCGTCGCCGGGCAGCCAGACCTCCTCCAGGCGCTTGGCGAGGCCGCAGACGGCGATGTCGTCGATGCCCAGCTCGTCCAGGGCCCGCCGGGCGGCCGCGACCTGGGGCTGCCCGCCGTCCACGACGACGAGCTGGGGCGGGTAGGCGAAGCGCTTGGGGCGACCGTCGTCGACGGGCACCTCCCCGGAGCCGGCCGGGTCGGAGCCGTTGGCCCGGCGGGGCCCGACGGCGGCACCGTCCAGGCCGGGAGCGCCCGGCACGGCGTCCACCCTGTCGACCGCGTCCACCGCGTCGCCCTCGGCGTCCACGGCCACGCCCTCCTGGTCCCACTCCCCCGTCTTCTCCTTCTCGGCGAGGTAGCGCTTGAAGCGGCGGCTGATCACCTCGTGCATCGAGCGGACGTCGTCCTGTCCCTCGAAGCCCTTGATCTGGAAGCGGCGGTACTCGCTCTTGCGGGGCAGCCCGTCCTCGAAGACGACCATGGACGCCACGACGTCGTCGCCCTGGAGGTGCGAGATGTCGAAGCACTCGATCCGCAGCGGCGCCGAGTCCAGGTCGAGGGCCTCGGCGATCTCCTCCAGGGCCCGGGAGCGGGTCGTCAGGTCGCTGGCGCGCTTGGTCTTGTGCAGCACGAGGGCCTGCTGAGCGTTGCGCGCGACCGTCTCCATCAGGTCCTTCTTGTCGCCGCGCTGCGGGACCCGGAGGGAGACCTGGGAGCCCCGGCGGCCGCTCAGCCACTGGGTGACGGCGTCGGCGTCCTCGGGCACGGCCGGGACGAGGACCTCCTTGGGGACGGCGTCGCCGCTCTCCTCCCCGTACAGCTGCTGCAGGGCGTGCTCGACGAGGCCGGCCGTGGAGACCGCCTCGACCTTGTCGGTGACCCAGCCGCGCTGGCCGCGCACGCGTCCGCCGCGGACGTGGAAGATCTGGACGGCGGCCTCGAGCTCGTCCTCGGCGAGCGCGATCAGATCGGCGTCGGTGGCGTCGGCGAGGACGACGGCGTTCTTCTCCATCGCGCGCCGCAGCGCCTCTATGTCGTCACGGAGCCGGGCCGCCTTCTCGTACTCCATCTCCTCGGCCGCCGCCATCATCTGCTTCTCCAGGCGGCGGATGTACGTGCCGGTGCGGCCGGCCATGAAGTCGCAGAACTCGTCGGCCAGTTCGCGGTGCTCCTCGGGGGTGACCCGGGCCACACAGGGCGCGGAGCACTTGCCGATGTAGCCGAGGAGACAGGGGCGACCGGCCGAGGCGGCGTTACGGAAGACACCGGCGGAGCACGTACGGACCGGGAAGACGCGGAGCATCAGGTCGACGGTCTCGCGGATCGCCCACGCGTGGGCGTACGGCCCGAAGTAGCGCACGCCCTTCTTCTTGTGGCCGCGCATGACCTGGACGCGCGGGAACTCCTCGTTGAGGGTCACCGCGAGGTAGGGATAGCTCTTGTCGTCCCGGTACTTGACGTTGAACCGGGGGTCGAACTCCTTGATCCAGGAGTACTCCAGCTGAAGCGCCTCGACCTCGGTCGAGACGACGGTCCACTCCACGGAGGCGGCCGTGGTGACCATCGTGGCCGTGCGCGGGTGCAGGCTCACCAGCGGCTGGAAGTAGTTGGCCAGCCGCTGGCGCAGGGACTTCGCCTTCCCGACGTAGATCACCCGGCGGTGCTCGTCGCGGAACTTGTACACCCCCGGCGAGTCGGGGATCTGTCCCGGCTTGGGGCGGTAGCTGGAGGGGTCGGCCATGCTCCCCACCCTACTGGCGGCGACCGACACTCAGACCGTGCGCGCTCGTTGGCCGGGCATGGCGAACGAGGCGACAGGACGGCTGGCGGGCCGGGTGTGCGTGATCACGGGGGCGGCGAGCGGGATCGGGCGGGCGACGGCGCTCCTCTTCGCGCGGGAAGGGGCGCGGGTGGTGGCCGCCGACGTGGACGAGGAGCGGCTCGCGACGCTCGGCGAGGGCATGGTGACGGTGGTCGGCGACGTCTCCCGGGACGAGGACGCCCGGCGGATGATCGCGGCGGCGGTGGAGCGGTTCGGCCGGCTCGACGTCCTGGTGGCGAACGCGGGGGTGATCCCGCTCTCCGACGTCACGGAGGCGACCGGGGAGGACTGGGACCGGGTCATGGCCGTGGACGGCAGGGGCATGTTCCTGACCTGCAAGTACGCGATCGAGACGATGGCCGGGCAGGACGGCGGCGGGGCGGTCGTCTGCACCTCGTCGATCTCGGGGGTGGCGGGCCAGGCCCGCCAGGCGGTCTACGGCCCGGCCAAGTTCGTGGCCTCCGGTCTGACGAAGCACCTGGCGGTCGAGTGGGCGGACCGCGGAATCCGGGTGAACGCGGTGGCCCCCGGCACGATCGAGACGGAACGCGTCGCCGCCGCCCGCGAGGAGCCGGGCGGCCGGGAATACCTGTCGGAGATCGTGAAGGCGCACCCCATGGGCCGCTTCGGCGAACCGGACGAGGTGGCCGCGGCGATCCTCTTCCTGGCCTCACCGGAGGCGTCGTTCATCACGGGTGTGGTGCTGCCGGTGGATGGCGGGTATCTGGCGCGGTAGGACCGGGGCGGGCGGGCCTGCGCCCACCCGCGCCGGGGTCCCCCAGGACGAAGTCCTGGGGGACCGGTGGGCACAACCGCCGCGCGGCGCGCCGAGGCCTCAGGCCGTGTGTCGGCGGCGCCGGGCCCCTGCGCCGATCAGGCCCAGCGCCAGGACCGTGCCCGCGCCCGCCGTCGCGGCGGCGGCCGTGACCAGAGGCTCCTCAGGCTCCTCGTGAGCGGGACGCGCGGTGTCGTAACCACCGGCCGCGCCCTTCCGGGCGTACGCGGAAGCCGGCAGCTTGTCCCCGTACGCCCTCACGACCCGGTCCCGATAAGCGGCCAGGGTCGTCCCGTTCCGACCCACCGCCCGCACGGCGTCCTCGTCCAGCGGGAGCACCTTCGCGCCCTTCTGGACGTACCAGGCGTCGATCTGCGGCTCGCGGAAGACGACCCCGCCCGGCAGCGCCCGCGCGCCCTGCGCCGTGTAGCGGATCTCGTCGTCGCCGGTGGCGATGTTCACCACCTGCCAGCCGCCGTCGGCCTGCCGCACCGTCCACAGCGAGGCCGTCTGCCCGTCCGAGGCGACGGCCTTGCTCGCGTGGAACTCGACCCGGGCGACCTGGGCTCCCGCCCTGCCCCCGACGAAGTCCGGGGACAGGATCCGTACGGGGACGGAAGCGCCCTCGATCCGGGGCGCGGCCGCCGAGCGGGCGACGGCGCCGTCGCGGGCGAAGAACCGGGAGAGCGTGTCCAGGGTCGCGGGCGCGGACGCGGCCTGCTCGGGGGTCGCCGCGGGCGGTGGCGCGTCGGCCGCGGCGGCCGGCACCGCGCCGAGGGCGACGAGTGCGGCGGCGGACAGGAGCCCGGCGCCGATGGCGCGTGTGCGTGCGTTCATCGTCGTCACGCCCCTATCCGGTAGAGCGAGTGCGTCCAGGAGAAGGAGTTGTTGTTCACGTACCAGGCGTGCGAGGCCCAGTTGTAGCGGTCGCTGGAAGGCCATGGATCGCCCCAGTAGACCCAGCTGTTCGCGTCGTCGTACCCGTAGATCACATGCATGTGCCCGCCGCCGCTCGCCCACTGGATCCGCGTCTCGATCGGGCGGTCGGCGTCGATCTCGGTCTGCACGGTCGAGTAGCGCAGCCAGCCGTTCACGTACGAGCCGGGGTTGATGCCCGCCCAGCGCAGACCGGTCTGCACATTGCCGAGCGTGGCCTGGTTGTTGGGGCAGTCGTACCCCTGCTGGCGGTTGAAGGCGGCGTTGCAGAACTGGTTCTGGCTGTAGTTCCTGCCGAACCAGGTCGCGATGGTGTTGCCCGCGGCGGCCCAGCACCAGTTGGTCTTCTGCTGCGCCTGCATGGTGATGTTCAGTCGCTTGTACGCGAGGGTCGCTTGGGTGGAGACGTCCTCGCTCGTCGGCGCGGCGGTCGCCGACGTCGTGGGGAGCAGGAAGAGGGCGGCAGCGGCGAGTGCCGCCAGGGACAGCTTTCTACTGCGCATCGCGTTCCTCCCGAGGTGGGGGGTGGGGATGTGGGGAGTCGGAGGAGCGCGTCCGGACGCTGCTCAGGAGCATCGAGCGTTGTCCGGAACGGGTCAACACGCTTCAATGCGGGGTGACGGCGGGCTGTGAACGGTGTGACCCGGGTGTGAACACGTGCCCTCCCGTCACCTGCGGGACCGCCGCGGGCCGTGCGGTGCCCCGCCTGTTGAGTCGTGAACGTTCACTGAGGAGTCCCCGTGGGGCACACCGAGGCCGATCTGGCGCAGTTGCTGCACACCGGACCGTTCCATCTGGCGCTGCGTTCGGCGTTCGCTGTGCGCGGTCTGCCGCTCCAGCGGGTGCAGCATCATCTCGCCCACCGGGGCATCAAGGTCGGGGTGACCAGCCTCAGTTACTGGCAGCAGGGCGCCCGTCGCCCGCAGCGGCCGGAGTCGCTGAAGGCCGTGCGCGCCCTGGAGGAGGTCCTTCAGCTGCCGGGCGACTCCCTGATCCGGCTGCTGGCCGGGGACGGGACGCGTGCCGACGTGGAGCGGCCGGCGGCCCGCTCGTACCGCTCGCTGGTGGAGGCGTCGGGAGCCGTGGAGGAGCTGCTCGCCGAGCTGGAGTCGCCGGTGGACGGCGGGCTGCACACGGTCGGTCACCACGAGCGGGTGCGGATCGGGGCGCGGCGGGAGCTGGTGGGGCGCGACTCCCAGCACGTGGTGCGGGCGCACCGGGACGGGGTCGACCGCTATCTCGCGATCCACCACGGCGATCCGGGCTGCGATCCGTCCCGGGTGGTGGTGCGTGCGGCCGAGAACTGCCGCACGGGGCGGGTGCGCTGGCACCGGGAGACGGGGGTGCTGGTCGCGGAGCTGCTCTTCGACGCCCGGCTGCGGGCCGGGGAGACGTACCTCTTCGGGTACGGCTTCGAGGACGGGACGGGCGGTCCGAGCGGGGAGTACGTCCGGGGCTTCAGCTTCGCCGGCGGGCAGTACGTGCTCCAGGTGCGGTTCGACGAGGCGGCGCTGCCGGTGCGGTGCCGGCGCTTCGCGCAGGTCTCGGCCGGTGCGCCGCGCGGCGGCCGCTCGGATCTGACGCTGAGCGGGCAGCACCGCACGGTGCATCTGGTGGAGCAGGGGGTACGGCCGGGGATCCTGGGGATCGACTGGGACTGGGCGTAGGCGGCGGGCACGTCTCGGGGACTCGGGCCTTGGGGTCTCGGGCCTCGGGCCCCTGGGCCTTGCGCTTCCGGGCCGAGCGCTTCCGGGCCCTACGCCTCCGGGCCTTGCGGCGTCCTACGCCTCCGGGCCCGCGATCAGCTTTCCGCCCTCGACCCGGACCGGGACCTCGGGGAGCGGGACCGTCGCCGGGCCCTGGAGGGCCTTGCCGGTGGTCACGTCGAAGCGGCTGCCGTGGCAGGGGCAGTTGCCCTCGTTGTTCTCGATCTTGTCGAGGACGCAGCCGGCGTGGGTGCACTGAGCGCTGAACGCCTTGTACTGGCCCTTGGCCGGGCAGCTCACCAGGACCCGCTGCTCGCGGTAGAGCTTGGCGCCGCCGACCGGCACGTCCTCGGGCGCGCCGAGGGTGACGGGTGCGGTCGGGGTCGGGACCTCGGCGTGCCCGAGCTTGGACTCCGTGGAGCAGGCGGCGACACCCAGCCCGGCGGCCCCGGCGAGCGCGGCGCCCTTCAGTACGGTGCGGCGGGTGGACTGGCCGGACATGAGCGCTCCACGGTGGGATCGGGGCAAGAGGTGACCGAACCGACGATACCGGCGGGCCTCTGCCCGCTGTCGCGGGGGCTGTCGTGGCCGGTGGGGCATGGGTTACGTTCACGGGCGTGATCGTCGTCGCCGGTGAGTCCCTGATCGACCTGGTCCCGGACGGGGCCGCCGGTCCCCTGCCCGCGCTGGTGCCCCGGAGGGGCGGCGGGCCGTACAACACGGCCGTGGCGCTCGGCCGGCTGGGCGCTGAGGTGGCGTTCTGCTCGCGGGTCTCCACGGACGCCTTCGGCGAGGCGCTGGTGGACGGGCTGCGGGCGGCGGGGGTCTCGGACCGGCTCGTCCAGCGCGGCCCGGAGCCGACGACGCTGGCGGTCGCCTCGGTGGGCGCGGACGGCTCGGCGGAGTACGGCTTCTACGTCGAGGGCACGGCCGACCGGCTCTTCGCCGTGCCGGAGCGACTGCCCGAGGGGGTACGGGCGCTGGCGTTCGGCACCTGCTCGATGGCCCTGGAGCCGGGCGCGAGCGCGTACGAGGAGCTGTTGCGGCGCGAAGCGGAGCGTGGCGCCCTCACGCTGCTGGATCCCAACATCCGCCCGGGCCTGATCCCGGACGCCGCCGCCTATCGCGAGCGCTTCGCGGGCTGGCTGCCGTACGTCTCGCTCCTGAAGCTCTCGCAGGAGGACGCCGCCTGGCTGGGCGGTTCCCCGGCCGAGTGGCTGGAGCGGGGGCCGTCGGCGGTGGTCCTGACCCGTGGCGGGGCGGGGCTGACGGTCTTCACCTCGTCGTTCGAGGTGACGGTCCCGGCGGTCCGCGTGGAGGTCGCGGACACGATCGGCGCGGGCGACACCGTGAACGCGGCGCTCCTGCACGGCCTGGGCGACCGCCCACTGGCCTCCCTGGACGCCGCGGCCTGGTCCGCCCTCCTGTCGTACGCGGCGAGGGCGGCGTCCGTCACCTGCACCCGCCGGGGCGCGGAACCTCCGTACGCGTACGAGCTGGAGAAACCCGGCCCGTCCAGCGTGTGAGGACGGGAAGGGGTGGGGGGACGCCCGCAGGCGCCCCCACCACCCCAACTCGTCACGCCTTGCGTGCCCTCACGGCCTTCTTCGCCGGTGCGACCACCTTCTGGGCGGGGGCCTTGGCCGCCGCCTTCTTCGTGGCCGCCTTCTTCGCGGCCGTCTTCTTCGCCGCCCCGTTCCCGCTCCGCGCCGCGGGTACCGTCGCGTCGCTGATCCGGTCCGCGCCGAGGATCTCGCGGAGGAACTTGCCGGTGTGGCTCGCCGGGACCGAGGCGACCTCCTCCGGCGTGCCCTCGGCGATCACCAGACCGCCTCCGCTGCCGCCCTCCGGGCCCATGTCGATGACCCAGTCCGCGGTCTTGATCACATCGAGGTTGTGCTCGATGACGATCACCGAGTTGCCCTTGTCGACCAGCCCGGACAGGACCGTGATCAGCTTCGAGATGTCATCGAAGTGCAGACCCGTGGTCGGCTCGTCCAGGACGTAGACCGTGCGGCCCGTCGACCGCTTCTGGAGCTCGGAGGCGAGCTTCACGCGCTGCGCCTCACCGCCCGAGAGCGTGGGCGCGGACTGGCCGAGCCGGACGTACCCGAGACCGACCTCGTGGAGCGTCCGCAGATGGCGCGCGATCGTCGGGACGGCCTCGAAGAAGTCCAGGGCCTCCTCGATCGGCATGTCCAGGACCTCGGCGATGGACTTGCCCTTGTAGTGGACCTCCAGGGTCTCCCGGTTGTACCGGGCACCGTGGCAGACCTCGCACGGGACGTAGACGTCCGGCAGGAAGTTCATCTCGATCTTGATCGTGCCGTCGCCGGAGCAGTTCTCGCAGCGACCGCCCTTGACGTTGAAGGAGAACCGGCCGGGCAGGTAGCCGCGGACCTTCGCCTCCATCGTCTCGGCGAAGAGCTTGCGGACGTGGTCGAAGACTCCGGTGTACGTCGCCGGGTTCGACCGCGGGGTGCGGCCGATCGGCGACTGGTCCACGTGCACGACCTTGTCGACGAGATCGTCGCCGTCCACGCGCGTGTGCCGTCCGGGCACCGACTTGGCGCCGTTCAGCTCGCGCGCCAGGTGGGTGTACAGGATGTCGTTGACCAGCGTCGACTTGCCGGAGCCGGAGACTCCGGTGACGGCCGTGAGCACGCCCAGCGGGAACGACACGTCGATGTCCCGGAGGTTGTTCTCGCGGGCGCCGTGCACCGTGAGCCGGCGCGTGGGGTCCACCGGGCGGCGGATGTCCGGCATCCCGATGGCCTTGCGGCCCGAGAGGTACGCCCCGGTCATCGACTCCTTGTTGGAGAGCAGCTGGGCGAGGGGCCCGGAGTGGACGACCTTGCCGCCGTGCTCGCCGGCACCGGGGCCGATGTCGACGACCCAGTCGGCGACCTTGATGGTGTCCTCGTCGTGCTCGACGACGATGAGCGTGTTGCCCATGTCCCGCAGCCGTACCAGCGTCTCGATGAGCCGGTGGTTGTCGCGCTGGTGGAGACCGATAGACGGCTCGTCCAGGACGTACAGCACGCCGACCAGACCGGATCCGATCTGGGTGGCGAGCCGGATGCGCTGAGCCTCGCCGCCGGAGAGCGTGCCGGCGGCGCGGTTGAGCGAGAGGTAGTCGAGGCCGACGTCGACGAGGAACCGCAGCCGCTCGTTGACCTCCTTCAGGACCCGCTCGGCGATCTTCTTGTCGCGGGCGTTCAGCTTCAGCCGACCCAGGAACTCGGCGCACTCGCTGATCGACATCGCGGAGACCTCGGCGATGGACCGCTCCATGACCGTGACGGCGAGGACGATCGGCTTCAGTCGGGTGCCCTCACAGGTGGGGCAGGGCACCTCGCGCATGTAGCCCTCGAAGCGCTCGCGGCTGGAGTCGCTCTCGGCCTCGCTGTGGCGCCGCTTGACGAAGGAGACGGCGCCTTCGAAGGCCGGGGTGGTGTACGCCCGCTCGCGTCCGTACCTGTTCCGGTAGCGGACCTCGACCTGGGTCTTGTGGCCGTGCATCAGGGCCTTCTTGGCCCGCGCCGGCAGTCCGGCGTACGGAATGTCCGTACGGAAGCCGAGCGCCTGGGAGAGTCCGCCGATGAGCCGGCCGAAGTACTCCTTGGTGTGTCCGTGCGACCAGGGGTGGATGGCGCCCTCGTCGAGGGACCGGTCCTCGTCGGGGACGATCAGCTCGGGGTCGACCTCCATGCGGGTGCCGATGCCGGTGCAGTCCGGGCAGGCGCCGAAGGGCGAGTTGAAGGAGAAGGAGCGCGGCTCCAGCTCCTCGAAGGACAGGTCGTCGTACGGGCAGTAGAGGTGCTCCGAGTACATCCGCTCGCGCTCGGGGTCGTCCTCGGCGAGGTCGACGAAGTCGAGCACGACCATGCCGCCGGAGAGACCGAGGGCGGTCTCGACGGAGTCGGTGAGCCGGCGCTTGGCGCTGTCCTTCACGGTGAGGCGGTCGACGACCACCTCGATCGTGTGCTTCTCCTGCTTCTTCAGGGTCGGCGGTTCGCTGAGCTGGATGGTCCTGCCGTCCACCCGCGCCCGGCTGTAGCCCTTGGTCTGGAGGTCGGCGAAGAGGTCGACGAACTCGCCCTTGCGCTCGCGCACGAGCGGCGAGAGGACCTGGAAGCGGCTGCCCTCGGGGAGCGTCAGGACCTTGTCGACGATGGCCTGCGGCGACTGGCGCGAGATCGGGCGGCGGCACTCGGGACAGTGCGGCTTGCCGATGCGGGCGAAGAGCAGGCGGAGGTAGTCGTAGACCTCCGTGATGGTGCCGACCGTCGAGCGCGGGTTGCGCGAGGTCGACTTCTGGTCGATGGAGACGGCGGGCGAGAGACCCTCGATGAAGTCGACGTCCGGCTTGTCCATCTGGCCGAGGAACTGCCGGGCGTACGACGAGAGCGACTCGACGTACCGGCGCTGCCCCTCCGCGAAGATCGTGTCGAACGCGAGGGAGGACTTGCCCGACCCGGACAGCCCGGTGAAGACGATGAGGGAGTCACGCGGGAGGTCGAGCGAGACGTTCTTGAGGTTGTGCTCGCGAGCGCCACGAACGATGAGACGGTCGGCCACGCCGGTCCGCACCTTTCTTGAGAGAGCGGAGGCACAGGAATGCGGGTCGCAGAAATGCCTGGATGTGCCTGAGTACCCAACAACCAAGGATGCCGGATGCTTCCACCGAGCCTATAGCACGCACATTCGATTTCCGGCCTCGCGCAGACCGCTTCACCCGAACGAGTGGCGGCGCTAGGGTCGGCGTCATGATCGACCATGTGCGTGACCTGGCCTCTGTACGTGAAGCGACCGAACGACTCCTCGACGCAGCCGCCGCCCTGGACAACGCGGCGCTCGCCGAGCCGTCACGGCTTCCCGGCTGGACCCGCGGCCATGTTCTGGCCCACGTCGCCCGCAACGCCGACGCTCTGGTGAACGTTCTCCGGGGTCGCCCCATGTACGCGGACGCCGAGACCCGTGACGCCGACATCGAGCGCGACGCCCCGCGCCCGCTCGACGTCCAGCTCGCCGACGTCCGTGAGAGCGCCGAACGCTTCCAGGCCGTGGGCGCCGAGCCCGCCGACTGGGAGCGGACCGTGGAGCTCCGCAACGGCGTCACGGACCGGGCGGCCCGCGTCCCCTTCCGCCGCTGGGTCGAGGTGGCCCTGCACCACGTCGACCTCGGGATCGGCTACGAGCTGGAGGACCTGCCGGACGAGTTCCTGACCCGCGAGATCGAGTTCCTCGCCGACCGCTGGTCGGGGCGCACCGAGGTGCCCCCGGTGACCCTCCGGCTCGGGCACGCCGAGGACGGCCCCGTCTGGCACACCGGCGGCGACAAGGGCACCCCCGTCGTCCTCGCCGGCACCGGCGCGGAATTGCTCGGCTGGCTGTCCGGCCGCGGCGACAAGGGCGCCCACCTCGCCCTTCTCGCGGGCGACGAGCTCCCTGTCCTTCCCCCGCTATAGGCTGATCCCATGACGTACAGCGGAGCGGTGAAGGTCGGCGGACCGGCCGATGTGCACGAGCTGACGGACCTGATGATCTCGAAGGTCGCGGTCGGCCCGATGGACAACAACGCGTATCTGCTGCGCTGCCGGGCGACCGGTGAGCAGCTGCTGATCGACGCGGCCAACGAGGCCGACACGCTCCTCACGCTGATCGGTGACGACGGCATCGCCTCCGTCGTCACCACCCATCGGCACGGCGACCACTGGCAGGCGCTCGCCGAGGTGGTCGCCGCGACGGGGGCGCGGACGTACGCCGGGGCGTACGACGCCGAGGGCATCCCCGTCCCGACCGACGTCCTGGTGGAGGACGGCGACACGATCAAGGTCGGCCGGGTCGAGCTGACCGCCCGCCGCCTGGTCGGGCACACGCCCGGCTCGATCGCGCTGATCTACGACGACCCGCACGGCCACCCGCACGTCTTCACCGGCGACTGCCTCTTCCCCGGTGGGGTGGGCAACACCTGGAAGGACCCGAAGGCCTTCGCGAGCCTGATCCACGACGTGGAGACCAAGCTCTTCGCGGAGCTCGCGGACGAGAGCTGGGTCTATCCCGGTCACGGCAAGGACACCACGCTCGGTGACGAGCGGCCGCAGCTCCCGGTGTGGCGCGAGCGCGGCTGGTGACCCGGGCGCGCGCCCGGTGACCCCGCGCTTCCGCACGCCCCCGTAACTCCGGCGGACGCCGGGTAGTTGGCGCGACATGTGCCCCAGTCACTCTCCGCGTCCGCCCTCGAAGCCGACCGCCGCGGATTCCCCCTCGGCATCCCGGGACTCTCCGGCTCCCCCGGCTCCCCGGGGTTCGTCCGATGCTCCGGTGCCCCCGGACTCCCCGGCTCCCCCCGCCGCCCCCTCCATGGGGCGGCTCGCCGTCGCGTCCCTCGTCGGGACGGCCATCGAGTTCTTCGACTTCTTCGTCTACGGGACCGCCGCCGCGCTCGTCCTCGGGCCGCTCTTCTTCCCCACCTTCTCCCCGCTCGCCGGGACCCTGGCCGCCTTCGGCACCTTCGCCGTCGGGTTCATCTCGCGCCCGCTGGGCTCGGCCCTCTTCGGGCACGTCGGCGACCGGTACGGGCGGCGCCCGGTCATGTTCGCCTCGCTCGTGCTCACCGGCTGCGCCACGGTGGCGGTGGGCCTTGTCCCGACGTACGCGACCATCGGCATCACCGCCCCCGTCCTGCTGCTCGTGCTGCGCTTTCTGCAGGGGCTCGGCCTGGGCGGCGAGTGGGGCGGGGCGGTCCTGCTCACCGCCGAGCACGCGCCGGAGCGGCGTCGGGCCCTGTGGGCGAGCTTCCCGCAGATCGGCCCGTCGGTCGGCTTTCTGCTGGCGAACGGCGTGATGCTCGCGCTCTCCGCCGCGCTGACCGACGCGCAGTTCCGCGAGTGGGGCTGGCGCGTGCCCTTCTGGGCGGCGGGACTGCTCGCCGTCGGCGGGCTGCTGCTGCGTTCCTCCCTCGCGGAGACGCCGCAGTTCGAGGAGCTCAGCGCGACGGGGCGGCGGGCGAACGCCCCGCTCGCCGAGGTGGTGCGCGACCACTGGCGTCTGGTCCTGCTCACCGCGGGGGCGCTCGCCGTCGGCTACGCGGTGTTCTACACGGTCTCCACCTGGGCCCTGGCCTACGGCACCGAGCGCCTGGGGGTCGCACGTACGACCATGCTGGTCTGCATCATGGCGGCGGTGGCGATCAAGGGGGCCACGACACCGCTGGCGGCGATGCTGGGCGACCGGTACGGCCGCCGTCCGCTCTGCCTGGCCGGCTGCGCGGCCTCCGCGCTCTGGATGTTCCCGATGGTCGCGCTGCTGCACACGGCGCGGCCGGTGCTCATGTTCCTCGGCTTCCTGGGCGCGATGCTCGCCTTCATCACGATGTTCGCGGTGGTCGCCGCATACCTCCCCGAGCTCTATGAGCCGAGGGTGCGGTGCACGGGAGCCGCGGTCGGCTACAACCTGGCGGGCGTCCTGGGCGGGGCGCTGACCCCGATCCTGGCGACGACGCTGGCCGGGGGGTCGGGGCCGCCCTGGGGTGTGGCGGCGTATCTGACGGTGGTGGCGCTGGTGAGCCTGGGGTGCTTCGTCGGCTCCGAGGTGCCGCCTGGATACGACGACAAGATCATGCACGCCATGCTCGAGACCTCCGGCGGAATGACGCTCATGGGCGCCGACGTGCCG